>JAQUIV010000081.1 GCA_028681275.1 Aliarcobacter sp. | reverse complement strand
AGAGGAATACAAAAATCTAAGAATCTTTATGAATGAAGATGATAGACCTCTCTAATAAACTAAGACCAACAAGTTTAGAAACTTTTGTTGGTCAATCTCATATTATCGCAAAAGATAAAGCACTTTACAAACTAATCAAACAAAAAGATATTCCTCATCTATTTTTCTATGGAAAACCTGGAACTGGTAAAACTACACTAGCAAAAATTATTGCACGAGAAATCAACACAGATTATTACTACTTTAATGCAACAAGTATAAAGATTGAAGACTTAAGAAAAGTATTTGATAAATATAAAGGCTCTTTAATTAAACCTTTGATTTTTATCGATGAAGTTCATAGACTTTCAAAAACTCAACAAGAAGTTTTGCTTCCAATAATGGAAAATTATGATGCAATAATAATTGGTGCAAGTACTGAAAATCCATTTTTTACCTTAACTTCTGCTATTCGTTCAAGATCATTTTTATATGAATTTAAAGCTTTTACAAAAGAAGAGATGAATAAAATTCTTGATATTGCTTTAAAAGATATTGAAATAAATATCCATGAAGATGCTTTAGAATATCTAATTACATCAAGTTCTGGTGATGCAAGAGCCATGCTTACACTTTTAAATTTTGCATATAAAGTATCAAAAGATATAAATATATCTTTATTAAAAGAGTTAAGGGAAAATGTAATAGGGGATGGAGTTTCATCTTCAGATACTCATTATGATTTAGCAAGTGCAATGATAAAATCTTTAAGAGGTTCAAATATTGATGCAGCTTTATATTATATGAGCAGATTAATAAATGGTGGAGAAAGTGTAGATTTTATAACAAGAAGATTGGTAATATTTGCTAGTGAAGATATTGGAAATGCAAATCCAAATGCTTTAAATCTTGCAGTTAATACAATGGTTGCTTGTAATAAAATAGGTTATCCTGAATCAAGAATCATTTTATCACAATGTGCAATCTACTTAGCATCAAGTCCAAAATCAAATAGTGCTTATAAAGCAGTAAATAAAGCCCTAGAAGAGATAAAAGCTGGAAAACTACTAGATATACCAAAACATTTAGATTCGCAACATATAGGCTATTTATACCCGCATAATTTTGGAGGATATGTTGAACAAGAATATTTAAAAGAAGATTTAGAACTTTATGAAAGTTCAAATATTGGATTTGAAAAAACTTTAAATGAATGGCTAATAAAAATTAAAGAGCAAAAATAAAAAACAAGGAATAGAAAATGGAATATTATACTTGGATACTAACTTTTCATATTGTAGCTTTTATGTCATGGATGACTATGCTTTTTTACCTTCCTCGACTTTTTGTTTATCATATGGAAAATATTGAGAAAAAAGAGTTTGTTGAAGTTGTAAAAATACAAGAGTATAAAATCTACAAATATATTGGAATGCCAGCAATGTGGGCAACAATTGCAAGTGGAATAACAATGGTTATTTTAAATCCAACTTTACTGGACTTTAGTATAAATTCATGGTTTTATGGAAAATTAACAGCCTTAGCTATTTTGGTTTATTACTCATTTTCACTTGAAAAATATAGAAAACAATTAGAAAATAACAGTTGTAAAAAAAGTGGTAAATTCTTTAGAATGTATAATGAATTTCCTACAATGTTGGCTATTTTAATTGTTGGATATGTTATTACAAAAACATTTTCACCTTTATTTACAATAATTATTGTGCTACTATTTACTTTTATTTCTTACATGATAATGAAACCTAAAAAGGCAAAAACAGATGAACTTTGAAAAATACTATTTACTTGATACAAATATCTTACTAGAAGATGCTACAAATATCTATAAACTCTCTCAAGAGGGTAGAAATCTTATAGTTTTAGCAGAAACTGTTTTAGATGAAATAGATACGAAAAAAAGTGGATTTGACGAAATAAACTTTCAAGCAAGGGAGTTTGCAAGAATCCTTGAAAATGCTATTGTTGTTGAATCAATAAGAAAAGATTTGTATAAAATCATTAGATTAAAAATAGAAAATGATAAAAATACAATTATAGATGTAATCTCAAAAGAAGAGTATGAAGTAAATATTAAAAATGTTTCACCAAATATAATCAATGATAGAAAAATCTTAGAAGTTGCTAAATTTGCAAATTCATATTATAAAAATCAAGTAGAATTTTTATCACTTGATATCATGGCAAGAACAAGAGCAATATCACTTGATATAAAAACTGATGCACTTGTTGGAAAAGACAAAGATGTATTTGACTTCGAATTTACAAAAGATATTACTATAAACTTTGAAGATTTAGAGTTTTTAGATAATCAAGAGATAATTAAATTTTATAAAGAATATAAACCTTATAACTTTTCCTATTGTTTTAAAGTTAAATCATCAGATCAAGTAATTCTTGCAAATATTCAAAATAAAAGAATAAAAATTTTAGATGAAGAAGAGATTAGAGATCAAATAATTACTCCATTAAATAAAGAACAACTTTTCTTTAGTGATGCTATTTTAAATCACTTGTACAATGTTTTAATCATTGAAGCAAAGGCTGGTTCAGGAAAAACTCTTTTAGCTCTTTCTGGGGCTTTAAAACTAGTTCGTCAAAAGCATTTTCAAAAAATTATCTATATAAGAAACTCTATTGAATCACTTGATAAAGGTGAAGATGTAGGTTATTTACCAGGACTTGAAGAAAAATTTAAAATATATAATCATCCTTTAATGGATAGTTTAGATTATATTATAAGAACTGAACACAAAAGGAAAAGAAATAAGAAAAATCCTGATACAATTTTTAATGAACTTGATGATAGTGAAGTAACAGCAAGAATTGAACAAATGATTAGTAATTATGGAATTGAAACTATGTGGGTAGGGGAGATGAGAGGAAGAACTCTTTCAAACTCATTTATAATTATTGATGAAGCTCAAAATATGTCAAATAAAACAATGCAAATGGTTCTTTCAAGAATTGATAGTTCATGTAAAGTTGTTGTTTTAGGTTCAAATAAACAAATAGATAACTTCTATGTAAATAAATATACGAATGCTTTAACTACACTTCTTAAATCAACTAAAAATGAAAATAAACTTGTAAATACATTTGCAATTAAATTACAAAAAGTTCTTAGAGGTCCTATTACTGAATGGGCAGAAGAAATCTTCTCGAAATAAATATACTTTAATTTAAATACAAACTAAAATTCTCATAAAACTTATAATTTATTTCCATATAATCGATATATGGGAATAGATATTGCAAAATATTTATCTATATTTTTAATATTTAATTTATTTATATTTGTGTTATAATACATATTATAATACATAAAAGGATTTGTATGGGATTATTACAATATACATCAAATGAGATGTTTTCATCAACAGAACTTGTAAGAAAAAGCAAAAATATTTTTGATAAGTTAAATAAAAATGAAATAGAAAAAGCTATCGTTTTAAGGGATGGAAAACCAGCAGTTATTCTTTTAGATTTTGCTTATTATGAAGAGATTATGAAAGATTATCTACTTTTAAAAGAACAAAATCATAAACCTAAAGAATCTATAAAAAAAGAGATTCCTAAAGAAGAAATAAAAGAAAATAAGAAAGAAGAGTATGTTGAAAAATCATTTCCACAAGAAAAAGATAATGAATTTTCATTTGATTCAGATTTGTCAACAGATAAACCTGAACCTTTAAAAGAATTTTGGGATTAATATTATGATTGATGTATTAATAATTGGTTCTGGAATTGCTGGATTAACAGCTGCAATAAATGCTTCAAATAATAATTCAAAAGTTTTAGTTTTATCAAAAAACTTTCCTACTCATTCACAAAGTGTTCAAGCTCAAGGTGGAATAAATGCAGTTTTATATGAAGATGAAGATAGTGTTGATTTTCATATAGAAGATACATATAAAGCCTCTTGTAAACTAGCAAATAAAGATAATATAAAGAAAATGTGTTTGGATGCTAAAGAAGCTATTTATTGGCTTGATTCTATTGGAGTACCATTTAATCGAACAAGTGAAAATAAAATTTCACAAAGAAAGTTTGGTGGAACAAATAAAATCAGAACTTGTTATTCAAGTGATTATACTGGATTAAAGATTTTACATACACTTTATGATAGATGTATTAAACAAAATATAGAGTTTAAAAATGAATTTCTTTTATTAAATCTTATTATTGAAAATAATACATGTATTGGAGTAACTGCTTTAGATATAAAAGAGGGGATTGTAAAAGAGTTTTTATCAAAAACTACAATTTTAGCAACTGGTGGTTATGCGGGAATTTATACTAATCACACAACAAACTCTTATTCAAATACAGGTGATGGAATTGCTGTTGCGTATAATTCAGGTGTTGAATTATCAAACTTAGAGTTTGTACAATTTCATCCAACAACTCTTGAAAATTCAAATATTTTAATTAGTGAAAGTGCTAGAGGTGAGGGTGGATATTTATTAGATGAAAATGAAAATAGATTTATTGATGAATTAAAATCAAGGGATGAAGTATCAAGAGCTATCTATGAAAAAATACTAAAAAATGAAAAAGTATATTTAGACTTAAGACATTTAGGGCTTGAGAAAATAAAAGAGTTAATGCCTCAAGAGCGTAATTTAGCCTATGAATACTCAAATATTAAAATTGAAGATGAGTTATTACCAATCACACCCGCTGCTCATTATAGTATGGGCGGAATAAAAACAGATATTAATGGTAAAACAAATATAAAAAATCTATATGCTTGTGGAGAATGCGCTCAAGCAAATATACATGGAGCAAATAGACTAGGTGGAAATTCGCTCTTAGAAATAGTTGTATTTGGTAGAATTACTGGAAATAACGCCTCTAATATAGCAAAAGAAATTTCACAAACTTATTCTAGTTCAGAACTATTAATCAAAGACAAAAATCTAATCAGTAAAATATATGATTACCCAAATAAAATTGATTTTTATGAAAAAAAAGAGTTACTTGGTTTATTACTTTTTAAAAATTTAGGTTTATTTAGAACTGACTCTGAAATGCAAAATCTCTTAAATACCTTAAATGATTTATCTGATAATATTGAAAATATGGGAATAGGTGATAAATCAATAAAATATAATAAAAATCTTATTGAATTTATTGAATTTAGAAATATGCTAAAAGTTTCTTTACTTGTAACTATTTCTGCTATCAATAGATTAGAGAGTAGAGGAAGTCATTTTAGATTGGACTATCCAAATCAAAATGAAGATTATGAAAAAAATAGTTTAATTAAAAATTCTAAAGATGCTATTGAATTTGAGAGTCTAATATGAAAATTAAAATAATACGATTTAACAGTGAATTAAATAATCCAAATTTTACTTCAGAATATACAGTTAATAAATCAAATCTTCTTCAAGCATTAATTGAAATAAAAACAAAAAATGATAATAGTTTAACATTTAGATGTGGATGTAAAAGTGGTGTATGTGGTTCGTGTGCTGTAAGGGTTAATGGTATAGAGAAACTTTCATGTAAAACAGTTATACATGAAAATGATATTATTGAACCTATTGAAAATTCTCATATAATAAAGGATTTAGTTGTTGATGTTTCACATGAAACATCTTTAATCGCAAAAATGGGACTTTCAATAGATACAGATAATGATATAAATAAAGTAGCTCAAGAAGATATAAAGAAGATTGATTTACAAAGTAATTGTATTTTATGTAATTCTTGTTATAGTTCATGTCCTGTTTATGAAGTAAATAAAGAGTTTCTAGGACCTTTTGCACTTACAAGAGCAATAAGATATGTAAATGACAAAAAGTTAGTAAATAAAGCAACTATACTTGATTCTATTCAAACAAATGGTATTTGGGATTGTACTTTATGTAGTGCTTGTACATTAGTGTGTCCTCAATGTATTGATCCAAAAGCTGATATTATGCAATTACAAAATATTTCTGTTCAAAATGGATATTCAAATCCATATACACAAAATTTAGATTTTAATAGTTTTGGAGATGATTTTGGATTTAATCCAAATGGATTTTAAAATAGAAAGTTTTTACTTTCTATTTTAAGAAGCAATCTTTTAGTTTTCTTTTTTTATTCCATTTAAGTTTTTTTAATTCTGGCTCATTATAAAACTCTTTTGTATATCCAAAACATAAATAAGCTATAAATTTATACTCATTTTTATCTATGTCAAATATTTTATTTATCTTTTTAGGTTTTAAAATAGAAACCCAACCCATACCTATATTTAAAGCTCTTGCTGTTAGCCACATATTAAGAATCGCACAAACAACTGAATATTCACCAGTTCGTTTCATATATGTTTGTCCAAGAATATTTGATGTGCTTTTTTTGTAATAAACAGCTATGTTAATATTTGATTCTTTTATTCCTTCAAGTTTTAAAGAATTATATAAAGGCTTATCAAGAAATTTATTTTTACTATTTTCAAATGATTTATTAAAGTGTTCATAAACAAGTTCTCTTTTTTCTTTATCAACTAAAACAAAATGCCAAGGTTGAGAATATCCAACTGAAGGAGCATGTAAAGCAGAATTAAGAATGATATTTAGTTTTTTATTTGATATTTTTTTATTTATAAAGTTATTACCTCTGACATCTCGTCTTGATGTAATAACTTTAGTAAGTAGATTTAAATCTTTTTTTTTAAATTTCATTAAACTGTAAAATCGTGTAAATCTTTGAATAAAAATGCTTCAACAATCTCATCGATACTTTTTTGTGTTGGAGCAATTAAAGCAATAATTCCTTCATCCATAAAAGGCCAAACATACTCTAAATCATTAATAACAACAACTGCATCAATCCAACAAGAAATATCTTCTCGTCTATCAAAAAATTCAATTTTTTCAACTCTTCCTTCATCTAAAGTAACAAATGCCCAAGCACTGTTTTCTTCAATTGATGAGATAATACATTCATCTCTATTTTTAGAATCTACTGGTATTAATATAGTCATATTCTCTCTTTTTTATTTAAATTTCTTTAATTTTTGTTGATTTTACAATCTTTTCTCTTAAGATAAAAATTCTTTTTTGTACCATAAAGAGAATACAAAAAGTGAATAAAGATGTTGTTTAAATTTATTTGATTTAGATAATTCATAAATATGTAAAATATATTCATGGTTAAAAAGATTTGTTGAATTATTTACTTCGACAATCACATCAAGAACTTTATCTTTATACTCTTTATTTAACCACTCATTAAAAGGTGAATTAAAACCTTTTTTTGTTCGATTTATTATAGTATCTGGAATATATTTTGAAGCAATCTTTTTTAATAAATATTTGTTTGTATCTCCAACTTTTATATCTGATTCAACACTAAACATATAATTCACTAAATTAAAGTCCAAAAATGGCGTTCTAACCTCTAAAGAGTTTCCCATAGAGATTCTATCAACTTTACTCAATAATGCCTCTCCTAGCCATATTTTTAAATCAATATAACTCATCCAATCAACTGGGTCTTGTTTTGCAGTTTCACTTTTATATGTTGGAACTTTTTTAAACAATCTTTTTCTTTGAATATCTGTATAAATCTCTCCAAAAGAGTTATAAAGATTTTGTTTTTTTACAATTCTTCTTAAATACTCACTCTCTTTAGTATTATTTTGTAAAGCGCCAATTATGTCATTTAAAAAAAGATTTTGTTCATTTGATAAACTCTTTTCAAACTCATAATATTTTAAAAACTTTGCATAGTTATCATAACCTAAAAATATCTCATCACTTCCTTCACCAGATAATACAGTTTTTATTCCAGCTTTATGTATCTGTTTTGTTAAAATATTTAAAGGAATTGCAGCACTATCTCCATGAGGTTCTTCAAGCATATCAAGAGTTTGTTCAAAATGATTAATATACTCTTTTTGATTTATAATTACTGGATTGTGATTTGAGTTAATGTGACTTGCTGTGATTTGTGCAAAAT
>JAQUIV010000080.1 GCA_028681275.1 Aliarcobacter sp. | reverse complement strand
AAAAATTTTGTTAATATTGCACCTTGTGCTTTTAGTACAAATATCATTATTGTTAGGAATGCAAATACTACTCCCATCCCTAAAAACATGAATTTTATTGACTCTGCTACTAAGTTTATTTCCATAACTAAACCCTTTTGTTTATTTAACGGGTGCAATTTTAGGGAAATAATTAAAATAGTTCTTCTTTCTAAGTGCCTAAAAAATAGTTTATTATTGCTAAAATAATAGTTTAAAAATGATATAATACACCATGAAAAAAGAAACACTACAAAAACGAACAAAAATAGCAAATGATATTATGTATTATATTTACACTCATATTGAAACAAATATTGATATAGAAGAACTTAGTATTGATTTAGGTGTAAGTAAATTTCATATGCATAGAATTTTTAAAGAGGCATTTGGAAAAAATATTTATGAAAGTATAAAATCAATTAGACTTCAAAAAGCATCAAATTTACTTTTAACAAACAAATATTCAACTATTTCAAATATAGTAAATTTATGTGGATATTCATCACAATCTTCTTTTATCAAAACCTTTAAAGAGAGATTTGAAATGACTCCAAAAGATTGGAGGAATGGTGGATATAAAGATTATTCAAATAAGATTTTACAACAATCTCAAAGGGCAATGCAGTCAAAAGCAGATTTTAAAGATATGACACCAACTATTGTAAAAATGCCATCTTTTGAGAGTTATTATATTCGAAACAAAGGTTATAATGTAAATATTAGAGAAACTTGGCAAAAACTTCAAACTTGGATTTTAACAAATAATATAACTTCATATAAACGAATTGCACTTTTTCATGATAATCCAACAATTACACCCTTAAATGATTGTCAATATATTGGATGTGTGGTTGTTGATGATAAAGAAAAAATAAAAAGTGATAGATTACCAAATTTTAAAATTGCAGATGGTGTTTATGCAAAATTTGATTTAAAGGGAAAAACAGGGGACGTTTTACCTTTTATTCATTGGGTTTACCATGAATGGTTGCCCAAAAGTGAATATGAAACAACAACAAAACCATCTTATGCTGTTTATGACAAAATAGATTTTTTAGACGAAAGTGGAGAATTTGAATTAAGTTTTTATGTATCGATAAACTTTTGATTAATCATTTCTAAATATAATTGAGAAAAATGAAAAAGGGAATAAATTGATTTTATATTTATTAGGAATTATTGCTGGATTTGGTATCTTAGTTTGGAGTGCAGATAAATTTGTAGATGGAGCAGCATCAACAGCTAAACATTTAGGGATGCCAACTTTATTAATTGGTATTTTAATCGTTGGATTTGGAACAAGTGCACCTGAAATGGTCGTTTCAGCAATTGCAGCAATGGAAGGAAATCCAGGTCTTGCTTTAGGAAATGCGATTGGTTCAAATATTGTAAACATTGCACTTATTTTAGGAGTTACAGCGGTTATTTCTCCTATTGTTGTAAATTCAAATATTGTTAAAAAAGAGATACCACTTTTATTATTAATTGTATTTATTATTGGTTATTTACTTTTAGATAATTTTTTATCTTTTATTGAGGGAATAATCCTTTTAGGTGGGTTTTTTGCTTTGGTTGTTTGGTCTATAATTTCTGCTATGAGAAATAAAGGTGACGCTTTAGAATCGGATATGGAAGATGAATTAATTGAACATCCTATGAGTTTAAAAGCTGGAATTATTTGGCTTATTATAGGACTTATTTTATTGATTGCAAGTTCAAGACTTTTGGTTTGGGGAGCTGTTGGAGTTGCAACTGAATTTGGAATAAGTGATTTAATAATTGGTCTTACAATAGTTGCTCTTGGAACATCTTTACCTGAACTAGCAGCTTCAATTATTGCAGCTAGAAAAGGTGAACATGATATTGCAATTGGAAATGTTGTTGGGTCTAATATGTTTAATATTTTGGCTGTTATTGGGATTGCAACTGTAATTGCTCCAATGAATAATATTCCATTTGAAGTATTACAAAGGGATTGGGTAGTTATGCTTGTTTTAACTATTGCACTTTTAGTTATGTCTTATGCATTTAAAGCTAAAAATGGTGTAATCACTAGAGTTGAAGGAACAATCTTAATTATTTGTTATGTAGCTTATAACACATATCTTGGTATGACTTTAACTGGAAATCTATAATTTTTATAAAATTTTTATATTTATAGTTGGATATTAATATGTTATTGATGTATTTTGCTTTAAAATGATTTTCAAATGAAAAAAATCAATATTAAACCAGAATATATCTACATATTTAAAGCATTAATTTTATTGTCAATAATTACAATAATTAGTCATGTCTTTAGAGAACATTTACAAATTATAAATATTGCACTTATTCATATTACTCCCGTTGTATTTGTTGCAATGTATGGAAATGTAAAAGCAACAGTTTTTATAACTTTTTTAAGTGTACTTCTTTTGAATTTTTTATATATACCTCCTCTATATAGCATAAATATTAATAATGAACTTTATATTTGGAGTCTTATTATATTTGTAATTGTTGGTTGGATTATTACAGTACAAGCAAAAAATCTACATACTCAAACAAAACAAAATGAGTTAAAAGAGTCTCTTTTAAATATAATTTCCCATGATTTAAGAACACCTCTTTCAACAATTCATGGAACAATAAATTTGATTTTATCAAATGAAAAATTAGATGAACAAAGAACTAAAAATTTATTAGAAGATATAAGTTATGCCTCTTTACGAATGAAAAGATTAATCACCAATCTTCTTGATAGTACAAGATTAACCGATAGAAATTTTGATTTAAAATTGGAATGGTGTGATTTCGAAGATATTGTAGGTGTTGCATTAGAAGAATTTTCTCAAAAACAAGGTGAAGATTTAATTGATATAAAAATTGATGATATGACACTTTATTGGGGTGATAACACTTTATTAACTCAATTAATGGTGAATTTACTTGATAATGCTTTTAAATATTCAAAGGAAAATACTCTTATAAAATTAGAGATATTAAATCTAAATAATTTCATAAGAATTACAATTTTTAATGAAAATGAAAATATCGATGTAAACAAATTAAAAAATATTTTTGATAAATTTTATAGATTAGAAGATACAAATGATATTTCAGGAAGTGGAATTGGTTTAGCAATTTGTAAAAGTATCGTTAAATTACATGGTGGTGAGATAAAAGCTATTCAAAAAAATAGAGGAATCTCAATCGAAATAGATTTACCAATTATTAAAAGAGTTGAAATATGATGAAAAAATTAATACAAATTGTTGAAGATGATTTATCTGTAAAAAAACTTCTTGAGATTACTTTTAAAGAGTATGATTTTAACTCTATATCTTGTGAAAATAAAAAAAATGCAATGATGATGTTTTTAAGTCACAATCCTGATTTAATAATTTTAGATTTAGGTTTACCAGATGGTGATGGAAAAGAGTTTATAAAACAAATAAGAGAAATTTCAAAAATACCTATTATAGTTTTAACTGCAAGACATGATGAAAAAGAGGTTATAAAAGCCCTTGATTGTGGTGCTGATGATTATATAACTAAACCTTTTTCAGTAAATGAACTTCTTGCAAGAATTAGAGTAAATCTAAGAAGAAATACAAATGATGAAACATTAAATGATAAAATAATTTGTGGTCAAATTGAATTGGATATTGTATCAAGGGATATAACTTTTAAAAATGAAAAATTAAAATTAACTCCAATAGAGTATGAATTATTAAAATATTTTTTATTAAATGCCAACAAAACTTTAACCCATAAACAAATATTACAAGAAGTTTGGGGAACTGGTTATCAAAATGAGATGCCATATTTAAGAACTTATGTAAATACTCTAAGAAAAAAAATAGAAGAAAATAGTACAAGACCAAGCTACATCAAAACTGTTTCAGGTGTTGGATATAGATTTTCTTCAGGCGAAAGTGAAATATAAAATGTCAAAAAATATAACTACTTTTTTAGTTCCCAAAATGGATTGTCCTTGTGAAGAACAAATGATTAGATTGACTTTATCTTCTTTTTCTATTTCAAAATTTGATTTTGATATTCCTGCTAGAAAAGTGATGATTACACATCAAGAAGAACCTCAAGTTGTTTTGGAAAAACTAATACCACTTGGCTTTGGAGCTCAAATAATTTCTACGGAGTTAAGTACTAGTGAAAATGAAGAAGAATCAAATGATTCTCATCAAAAAAGAGTACTTTGGATTTTATTGATTTTAAATGGATTAATGTTTTTTATAGAAGGAATAGTTGGATGGTTTGATAATTCAGCTGGACTTATGGCTGATGGATTAGATATGTTATCCGATGCTGTTGTTTATGGAATAGCACTTTTTGCTGTTGGAAAAGCTGCAAGTAATAAACTAAAAGCAGCACAATTTGCAGGATTAGTTGAGATAATATTAGCTTTAGCCACTTTTGGAAGAGTTGCTTATCAGGTTTATTATAGTTATTTTCCTCAAGCTGAATCAATGATTGGAATTTCTTTATTAGCTTTAGCTGTAAATGTATATAGTCTTTTTATTATTAGAAAAGAAAAAGATAAAGGTGTTCATATGAAAGCTAGTTATATCTTTTCTGCAAATGATGTAATTGCTAATTTGGGAGTTATAGTAGCTGGGTTTTTAGTAATTTATTTAAATAGTCCATTACCTGATTGGATTATAGGAATAATTATTGGGTTTGTTGTTTTAAGTGGAGCTATTAGAATTTTGAGGTTAAAGTCATAAAATTATTAATGAGTCTATAATTATTTTTTAATCAAAACAATCTCTTTATAAAATCTTTATATTTAGAATTTTATCTTGATATTTTATTGATAAATTTTGATTTAGAATAAGCGTATAACAAATCAAAGGATTTCTATGCCTTATTCTAGTATAACAATGCTCATCATTTTAGGTGTTTTAGTTTTAATTCTTATTTTAAAGCTAATAGAAGCTTATAATGGTGACAAATAAAAATGACTTATAAATATGTAAGAACAATTTTTCTTGGATATGTTTTTATAATTTTTTTTGGTTCTATTTTATTATTTATGCCTTTTTCTCATATCGGAGATTTAAGGTTTATTGATGCACTTTTTACTTCTACATCAGCTACTTGTGTTACAGGATTAATTGTAACAAGTACTTCGGAAAACTTCACATTTATAGGTGAACTTATAATACTTACTCTAATTCAAATTGGAGGAATAGGATATATGTCTTTAGTGATAATATTTTTCCTATTTGTAAAAGATAGTTTGAGTTTGGATGATAAAAGAGCAACAAAACTCTCTTTAGATTTACCAGATTTACATGTTGGTGCATTTACAAAAAAAATACTTTTAGTTGTCTTTACAATTGAAATAATAGGTGCAATAGTTTTAACTTTTCAGTTTAATGAAAAATATGAATTAATAGATGCTATTTGGTATGGAATATTTCATAGTATAAGTGCTTTTAATAATGCAGGTTTTTCCCTTTTCACAGATAGTATGATTGGGTATAAAGATGACACTATGGTTTTATTTACACTTTGTTTTTTAATTATTCTTGGAGGACTTGGATATTTTGTAATTATTGAGTTACATGAAAATAAGAAGTTTGCAAAAAGAATAACAATTCATACAAGAATAGTAGTTATTGGAACAGTAGTTTTAATTCTTTTTGGAATGATAGTTTTTTTATCTATTGAATGGAATAATCCAAAAAGTTTTGCTGACTTTAGCATCTACGATAAAATTTTAAACAGTTTTTTCTTGTCTGTAAACTTTAGAACAGCTGGTTTTAATAGTATAGATTTATCAGGATTAAAAGACTCATCTTTATTTTACTCAACACTTTTAATGATGACAGGAGCAGGACAAGGAGGAACAGCTGGTGGTATGAAAATTACTACAATTGCCGTTTTAATTATTATGGTATTTTTTGTTTTAAAACAAAGTAATCAAGAACCTCATGTCTTCAAAAGAACAATAGATCAAAAACTAATAAATAAAGCAGCTGCTATTGTAATGTTTTCTTCGGCTTATGTATTATTTATAACTTTATTACTTGTTGAAACTCAGGATTATCCTTTTATAAGAATACTTTTCGAAGTGGTTTCTGCTTTTTGTACAGTTGGGGTTTCTGTTGGTGATGGTGGAATTTTAAGTCTTTCAAAATTATTTGATGATTTTGGAAAAAGTGTGATAATAATATCAATGGTAGCAGGAAGATTAGGAGTTTTTGCTTTTGGTTTATTATTAGTTGGAAAAGCAAAAGAAGTACATTTTAAATACCCAAAAGGAAGGATTATAATATGAAACCAGTTGCAGTAATTGGATTAGGAAAATTTGGATTTTATATAGCAAAAAGTTTATCAAAATTAAATATCACTGTAATTGCAGTTGATAGTGATGAAGAAAAAGTACAACAAATAAGTCAATATGTAGATAACGCTTTTGTATTAAATAGTACAAGTAAAATAGCCCTTGAAGAAGTTGGTATTTATAATTTGGAAACAGTTATTGTAAGTATTGGTGAAAATATTGAATCTAGTATTTTAACGGTTATGGCATTAAAAGATTTGAACAATAAAAATATTATTGCAAAAGCTATAAATCCTACCCATGGGGAAATTTTAACAAAAATAGGTGCTTTTAAAGTAATGTATCCAGAAGAGATAGCTGGTAAAATATTGTTAAAACAGTTGATTGATAATATTAAAATCGAAGAGACTCAGATTAATAGCAGTTTGAAAATTGTTAAAGTTATTGCAGATGAATTATTGATTGGAGAGTCAATTTTTTATATCGAGTCTTTAAATAAAAATGTAAAAATCATTTCTGTAAATGATGAAACCTATTGGGATGAGAAATTTAATCCAAAATATAAAATCGAAAAAAATGACTTGATTACTTTTTTTGGGAATAGTAAAGAGATTGATATTTTACTTAAAAGTTTGTAGTTAAAATAAGGCAAAAGCCTTATTTTAGAAAGATTCCCATTCTTCATCACTTGATGAAGATTTTGTTGGTGTAACTATTTTTGCGTTTGTTTTTTCATGATTATGTTGATGAACTGCAGGTTTTGAAATTGTAGATGTGTAAGTTTTATTCTCTTTTTTATTTTCATTAACTTTTATATCATGTTTCCCTGTAAACTCTTTTTTCATAGCATCAGCAACAATTGCTTTTGCAATAGTGTCTGTTTCTAGTGCAATCTCTCTTGTTTCCCCAGCTATTGTTGCATTTTGTTGAGTTTGTCTATCAAGCCCAGTTACAGCATCATTTATTTGAGTAATTCCTGCTTCTTGCTCTTTTGATGCCCTTGCAATCTCTTCAATAGTTTGAGTTGTTTTTGTAATATTTTCAAGAAGTTCTTCATATCCTTGAATCATTTCATAACTAATTGATTTTCCATGATTTGCTTTTGATGTAGCATTCCCAACGATTGTTTTTATCTCACGAGCTGCTTCTGCACTTCTTGATGCAAGATTTCGCACTTCTGCTGCAACAACAGCAAATCCTTTTCCTGCTTCACCAGCAGTTGCTGCTTCAACAGCTGCATTAAGTGAAAGAATATTTGTTTGGAACGCAATTTGGTCAATTACAGAAATAGCTTCATTAATTGCATTTACTTGATTTGTAATATCATCCATTGCACTTGTTGTACTTCTTGCTAATTCTTGACCTTTTTTAGCAGAAGCACTTACTTGTTCTGAATATTTTGCCATTTGAGCAACATTTGTAGCATTACTTATAACTGTTGAAGTTATCTCTTCTAAAGCTGCTGCTGTTTCTTCTAGCGAAGCTGCTGCTTGATTTGAACTTGTATTTAAAACATTTACATTTTCTAATAATTTATCAGAACCAGCATCTAAAGTTAATCCAATACTTAGTGATTGTTTTAATAGATTAGAAATAACTGATCCGGCTACACTAATTCATACTTGGAATTTAAAAACTTCTAAGTTAAAATAATAAGTATGAAAGAAGTAGAAAAAATGAGAAATAGTAAATATACTAAAGAGTTTAGAGATGAGACTGTTCA
>JAQUIV010000079.1 GCA_028681275.1 Aliarcobacter sp. | reverse complement strand
ATTTATGTGGGAGAGTTAAATACTCTAATAGTAAATAGAGTTAGTGAACCTGGAATTTACCTAATTAGTGATGACCAAACAGAAGTTTTACTGCCAAATGCTTATGTTACAAAATCTATGGAAATAGGTAGTGCTTTAGATGTATTTATTTACACAGATAGTGAAGATAGATTGGTAGCAACTACACTTAAACCTTATGTATATTTATATGAATTTGCATTTTTAGAAGTAGTTGATAATATGAAGTTTGGCTCATTTGTGGATATTGGATTGCCAAAACATATTTTAGTTCCAAAAAATAAACAAAAGGGAACTTTTGAAGTTGGGAAAAGAAGAGTTTTACAACTTTTACTTGATGATAAAACAAATAGATTGATTGCTTCTGAAAAATATGATTTATTAAAAGAGATAAAAGGTTTAGAAAAAAATGCTGAAGTTGAAATCATACTTTATTCAAAAACACCTCTTGGATATAAAGTAATAGTAAATAACTCTTATGAGGGAATGATTTATCACACAGAAATTTTTGAAAATCTAAAAATTGGTGATACAAAAAGAGCTTATGTAAAAAATGTAAGAGATGATAATAAAATAGATATTTCTTTACAAAAGATTGGTGAAAAAGCATCTGGTGATAAAGTTTTTGATGTTTTAATAAAAGAGGGTGGAAAACTAGATTTTACTTATAAAAGTGAAGCTGATGAGATAAAAGCAAAGTTTGGAATAAGTAAAAAAGCTTTTAAGGCATCTTTAACTAAACTACTAGCCGAAGATAAAATAGTTTTAGAAGAGAGTTATATTAGAGTTAAATAGTAACATTTGATAAAGTTACATCTTGATAGCAAATAATTAAGAGTAATTTTATCCTATTTAATTATAATACCAAACATAATTAATAAAATTTAATAAAAGGAAAACAAAATGGCAACAACAAAATTAAAAGGTAATGAAGTAACTTTAAGTGGTACAGATGTAAATGTTGGAGATATCGCTCCTGTTGTAACAGTAGTAGCTCAAGATTTATCAGATGTTCAAGTTGGTGGAGAAAAAGGTAAAGCTCAAATCGTAGTAGTAGTTCCATCTTTAGATACAGCAGTTTGTGCAGCTGAAACTAGAAAATTCAATGAAGCAGCAGCAAAAATTGAAAATGCAGAAGTAATCGTAGTTTCTATGGATTTACCATTTGCAATGAAAAGATTCTGTACAACTGAAGGAATTGAAAACTTAACTGTTGGTTCAGATTTCAGAGCAAAAGCTTTCGCTAAATCTTATGGTGTTTTAATTTCAAGTGGAGCATTAGCAGGTGTTGCTTGTAGAGCTGTGTTTGTTATCAATGCTTCTGGAAAAATTGTATACAAAGAAATTTGTCCAGAAATTACAGAAGAGCCAAATTATGAAGCAGCTTTAGAAGCAGCAAATGGTGCAACTTCAACTTCTTGTTGTGGGTCTTGCCACTAATTATTTAAATAAAAGAAGTTCACTTTAAGTGACTTCTTTTATTCCCTTCTTTATCTAAATAAGTAGTATAATATTCTAAACTAAATCATTAGTAGGGGTAGAACTATGTTTAAAACTTTATCAAAAATCACTTTATTTATTTTCCTAGGATTACAAACTTTATTTGCAGCAGGTGTAAATGATGGTTATGTAGAATATAAAAATGGAAACAACGAACAAGCAATAGAAATATTTAAAAAAGCTTGTGAAAATGGTGCTTCTTCTGGATGTTATAATTTAGGACTTTTATATTACAACGGAACACAAGTTGAACAAGAGTATTTTAAAGCAGCAGAGGCTTTTGCAAAAGCTTGTGATGATGGACATGAAAAAGCTTGTTACAATTTGGCTTATATGTACCAAAATGGTTATGGAGTTAGATTAGACTCTAAAAAAGCATTAGATTTATATGAAAAAACTTGTAGTTCTGGACTTGGTGCATCTTGTTATAACATATCAAATATGTATGAAGTTGCAGATGGGGTGGAAAAAGATCTTTTTAAAGCAGTTGAATATTTAACAAAAGCTTGTAATTTAGACCATGCAAAAGCTTGTTATAATTTAGCACTAAAATATAAAAATGAAGATGGAGTTGAAAAAAATCCATTAAGAGCTGAATCACTTTATTCAAAATCTTGTGACTTAGGTTATTCAAAAGCTTGTTATAACTTAGGAATTATGTATGTTGAGGGAAAAGATTTACGAAAAAATAATATAAAAGCCCTTGAATTATTTACAAAAGCTTGTGGTATGAATCTCAAAGAAGCTTGTAAAGCTTATGATGATTTAAAAGGTTTAGTATATTAATTCTCTTGTTTATAATCAAGGATTTAAATTTTTATAATTGATACAATCTCTCAAAATTAAAAAGCCACTTTTTTAGGTGGCTTAGTTTAGGAGAAATTATGTTTTTTTCATGGTACAAGAAGTTCTCTTCTCAGCCTCACCAACCTTTTTTTACAAGTGGAATTCTGTTTTTTATTCTTTTTATGACTTTATTTGTAGCTGTTTATTCAAATATTATTACTTTAGATGGCAGTGTTTTAACATTTCATGCTTATTCTATGATTTTTGTTATTTTTATTCAGTTTTTTTTAGGATTTTTATTTGTGGTTTTTCCACGATTTTTAATTCAATCAGAAATTCAAATAAAAGTTTATATGAACTTGTTTTTATTATATTTTTTCGTTTCTTTAGGCATTTTTTTAACGCTTATTTTTTATTCAAAAATCACTTTTATATTTCAAATTTTGATGTTAATAACTCAAATTATGAGTTTTAATCTACTTTATTCTATTCATAAAAAAAGCGTTGTAAAAGTAAAAGAAGATACTAAATGGATTTTAATAGCTTTTTTTACAGGACTTCTAAGTCACGGTTTATTTATAGTTTCAAATTTAGATTTTCCTTATTCATATATGGTTTCAAAATTTGCAATTAATGGTGGATTTTATCTATTTATTTTTATGATAATTTTTACAATTTCACAAAGAATGATTCCTTTTTTTACAACAGCAAAAGACCCAACTTACAAGATAAATAAAAGTGAAAATTTATTGATTTTAGTTTTTAGTTTTTTAGTTTTAAAAGTAGTGTTATTATCTTTTGATAATGTTAAATTAAATCTATTAGTAGACATTCCTCTATTTATAATTATCACAAGAGAGTTAATCAAGTGGAAACTTCCACTGTTTAAAGTTCCAGCTATTATGTGGGTTTTATTTATTGGACTTTATTGGATTCCAATAGCATTTTTAATCTCTATAATTGAGGGATTAGTGGCATTTTATGACCCAAATATTATTTTTGAAAAAGCTGTAATTCATACTTTGGCTTTGGGATATTTTATGACTGTTCTTGTAGGTTTTGGAACAAGGGTTATTTTAGGGCATTCAGGTTCAACACCCCATGCAAATAATTTTGCTATTTTTATATTTATTTTTATTCAAATAGTTGCATTGTTTAGGGTATTTACATCTTTTAGTATTAATTTTGAATTGAATTATATGGCTTTTATAAATACAACAGCAATTTTATTAATTTTTGGTCTATTTTTATGGTCAAGTAAATATATAACTATTTTATTAAAAGGAAAGTGATTACTACACACATTCTTTACATAAATTTTCTATAATAAGAAAAATAAAAAAGGCTATTTTATGAATATTATTAGAAAAAAATCTTGGCAGATTAGTGAAAATTTAGTAACTCCAAAAGAATTATTTGAAAAAAGAAGAAATTTTTTAAAACTAGGAGTTGCTTCACTTGTTTCAAGTGGGGCAATAATGGAACTTCTAGCAAAAGAGAATCTTCCAAATATTACCCTTGATTTCATAAAAGATGAAAATAAAAATGGTTTGAAACTAAATACCTACGAACAAATAACTTCCCATAATAATTTTTATGAATTTACCACAAATCAAAGTTCTGTAAAAGATATGGCTCATACGTTACAAACAGATAATTGGAAAATCAAAATAGATGGATTAGTTGAAAATCCAATGGAAATTGATTTAGATGATTTAAAAAAAATGCTCACTTTAGAAGAAAGAATCTATAGATTTAGATGTGTTGAGGGATGGAGTATGGTTGTTCCTTGGAATGGTTATTCCCTTAGTTCTTTGATAAAAAAAGTAAAACCACTCTCAAATGCAAAATATATAAAATTTGAAACTTTAGTTGATAAAAATAGTTTTCCAGACCAAAAAAGAGGAGCTTTTGGAGCAGTTGAATATCCTTATGTTGAGGGTTTACGAATTGATGAAGCAATGAATGATTTATCTTTTTTAGCCATTGGACTTTATGGAGATTTAATGCCAAAACAAAATGGCGCACCAATTAGACTTGTAGTTCCTTGGAAATATGGATTTAAATCTATAAAATCAATAGTAAAAATCTCTTTTGTAGAGAATGAACCACTAAATACTTGGCAAAAAGAGAATCCAAATGAGTATGGATTTTACGCAAATGTAAATCCAAATGTTGACCATCCAAGATGGTCTCAGAAAAAAGAGCGAGTTTTAGGAAGTTTTATAAAACAAAATACACTAATGTTTAATGGTTATGAAAAAGAAGTTTCAGGACTTTATAACCAGATGGATTTAACAAAGTATTTCTAATGAAAAGATTTTTTATTTATTTAACAGCTTTTTCACCTATTGTTTATTTATTAATTAGGTTGTTTATATTTGATGATGTAAACGACCCAATAAAATATATTTATACAATTACAGGAGTTAGTGCAACTGTGATATTGTTTTTTTCTATAACTATTTCTTTGATAAAAGAAAAAATAAATCTTATGAAATATAGAAAAGAAATAGGGCTTTTGGGATTTTTTTATGCTTTTTTACATCTTACAAATTTTGTAGTTTTTGATGCTTCTTTTGATATTGAATTTATTTTAAAAGAGACAGTTGAAAAGCCTTTTATTTATCTGGGAATGATTGCTTTTTTTATACTTTTATTTATGGGAATAACTTCTTCAAAACAGTTGTTTAGAAAATACAACAAATACCATAAATTTGTATATTTAGCTTTGATTTTAATAACAATTCATTGGACTATGGCACAAAAATCTTTAACTATAATTCAATATATTTATATGATTTTTATTATTATGGTTATTTATTATAAACTAAAACAACAAGAATTAAGATATAATATTTTTATCAATTTATTAACTAAATAATATATTTTTTGATATAGAAAGACCATTTGAGAGGTAGTAGTGAAAATTCATCTAATAAAAATAACATTACTTGTGTTTGTATCTATCTGCCAAGCGCAAGATTTATTTAAACCTCTACCTCAAGTGGGAGATTTCAACGAAAATATTGTTAATTTAGGTAAAGAACTTTTTTATGACAATATCTTATCAAAAAATCAAGATACCTCTTGTTATTCGTGTCATTATAACTATGGAGCTGATTTAAATCAGTTTAGTGTAGGGCATGAAGGTAAAGTTGGTAATATGAACGCGCCTAGTGTATTTAATTTACCTTACAACTTATCTTATTTCTGGAATGGAAGAAGTAAAACTCTAAAAGAGCAGATGACTGGTGGTCCTCTTATTAACGATAAAGAAATGGCAAGTTCAAAAGAGCTTATTGAAGAGAGATTAACTAATTCAGAAAAATATCAAAAACTTTTCAAAAAAGCATACAACCATAAACCAACTTTTGAAAAAATGTTAGATGCAATCGTAGAATATGAAAAAACTCTTATCTCTATAAATTCTAAATTTGATAAATATTTAAGGGGTGAAACTGAACTATTGGAAAATGAAAAAAATGGTTTAGAACTTTTTATCTCTTATGGTTGTGTCTCTTGTCACAATGGGATAAATATTGGTGGAAACTCTTACCAAAAATTTGGTTCAGTTGTTGAATACGAGCAAAAAAGAGATAGTCAATGGCAAGATAGATTTTCTCTTACTAATAAAATTGAAGATATGAATGTATATAAAGTTCCAAGTCTTCGAAATGTAGAAAAAACTTCTCCATATTTTCATGATGGAAGTGTAAAAGAGTTAAAAGATGCAATTTATGCTATGGCATATTTTAATATAGGCGTTGTTTTAGAGGAACAAGAGATATTAGATATTGAAAGTTTTCTAAAAACTTTAACTGGTGAAATACCTAAAAATTTTGAGAATAAAAATGATTAAAAAATTTGATTTAAGACTTTTTAGTATTGTTTGTTCATTTTTAATTGTTTTGTATCTATCTTTTGATTTCAAATCTAGGTTGGATAGATTTAATAATAACTATTTTGAGATGACACAAAATATAAATGAATTGCGACTAAATTGGAATCAACATTTAGATATTTTAAAACAAGCAATAATATTTTTGCGTTTTAGTAATGATGATATAGTTGGACATTTAAAACATACAACTTCACATATTAAAGATTTAAGTAATAAAGAAGATTTAAAAGATAATTTTCCAATAGTATATAAAGATTTTTCTCAATTTGAAAATGAACATGCCTTAGTTGTTGAAAACACATATAGATTTTTAATGATTAATGCCAAAATTAAAAACTCTCTTTTTATTTTAGAAAAAAATCTAAGAGATTTAGGGAAATATGAAAAAGTATATAGTGAGAAATATATTCAGATGTTAACTCGTTTTATGAGTGCTAAAAACAATTTTAATGAAGATAATAATATTTCAAAAGATACATATGAATATTTTGAAAATACAAAATCACTTAATTCTATGTATGAACTCAATTTTTTACATATAAAAGTATTATATGAAGAGTTACCAAAATTCAAAATTTTATTTAATAGTATTGAACATAGTAAATTAGATGAAATTATTGATGAAATGTTTACTGATTTAGATAAAGAATCAAATAAATTAAAAGCTGGTATGCAAAATCTATTTTTTATTATTTTATCTGCATATATATTTTTCTTTCTGTTAATCGTTTATTATTCTGTAAAAATAAAAAATGATACTTATAAAATTGTGGATTTAGAAAAACAGAAACAAAAAAACCTAAGAACAGATAAATTAACAGGTTTATTAAATAGAAATGCATTTTATGAAGATTCAAAAAATATGGATAATTTTTCTATTATTTTGATTGATATTACAGATTTTAGTGATATTAATTCAATTGCAGGATATAAAGGTGGAGATTATATTCTCACTTCTTTATGTAGAATTTTCAAAAAAATAAATGAGTTTGAAGTAAATAAGAAAAAAATTTATAGGGTAAATGCCGATTGTTTTGCAATTGTAGTTGAAACAAAAGATAAATTTTATTTAACTTCTATGGCATTAGAGATTATTTCACAAATAGAAAATAGTTTATTTGTTTATGAAGAATTAGAACTTCCTGTTTATATTCAAGCTGGTATTTCTCAAGAAGAGCCATTTTTAAGAAATGCAGAGTTAGCAATCTTACAAACTAAAAATAGTTTTGAAAAAGTTTCATTTTATACAACAGAGTTAAATAATAAAAGACATAGTATGGAAAATATTCATATGTTGAAAAAAGTAAAAGAGGCTTTAAAAAACAATAGAATTAGACCATTTTTCCAACCTTTAGTTGATTTAAATACAAAAAATATAGTTAAATATGAAGCGTTGGTTAGACTTATTGCTGATGATGGAAAAGTAATAGCCCCTTTTTTCTTTTTAGAACTTACAAAAAAATCTAAGCTTTATCCAAAAATTACAAAATTAGTTATTGAAAAATCTATTGAATTTATCAAAAAAGAGAATTTAGAAGTCTCTATAAATATCTCTTATCCCGATATAAAAGATAAATCAACATTAAATTTTATCTCATCAATTTTAGAAATAAATAGAGATATTTCACACTTTATAACATTTGAATTACTTGAAAGTGAACAAATTCAAAATTATGATGAGGTTTTTGAATTTATTAATTTAATCAAAAGTTATGGTTGTAAATTAGCAATAGATGACTTTGGAAGTGGATATTCAAACTTTACTCATATTTTTAATATGAATCCAGATATTTTAAAAATTGATGGTAGTTTGATAAAAGATATAACAATAAATAAAAATTCAGAAAATATAGTAAAAGC
>JAQUIV010000010.1 GCA_028681275.1 Aliarcobacter sp. | reverse complement strand
ACTGCCGGGTACCCTGGTGGAAACGTAGGCCGCTGCCAGCTCTTGAGTTTTTACACTAAGCTTTTTTCTATCTGAACTCCTAAGTTCACTTAGAAGAAAGCTTTTTTTTTAGCCTTTTTTTTAGTGCCAACAGATAAAAAGATTTTTAATAAGAATTTTAGGTCTTTTTTTATCTCTTTATTGAGTATTACTCTTTTATTTACTATTTAAAGCACGATACTCTATACGATTATTAAAAACACTATTGAAAGCACATTTATTATATACTTTTAACTCATCTACATCGCTCGCATAGCTCCAATGGTAGAGCAATTCCATGGTAAGGAAGAGGTTATCGGTTCAACTCCGATTGTGAGCATATCCTGGTAGAACTTTTTTATTTGCAACCCATTTGTAACCAGATATAAATATAATTTCAAAAATTTTTATATTAAGGAAAAAAATGGAAAGTGTATTAAATTACATTGATGACAAGATAGATAGTTATGAGGTTCATATTATAAAAGATGAGATAGATGAAACAAAATCTTATATTGTAGAGAGTGGCTTTATCCTTGGAATTCAAATAAATACAGGTACAGCAATCAAATCTAAGTAATAAAAAGGAAGAGAAAAACTTCCTAAGAATTATTCCTCTTTTTTATTTCTATTGAAATACTTTTATATTTAATTATACAACTAACAATTTAGTTATATTATAAACAAAAAAAGACAAAATCCATGCACTTGTTGTTGTAAAAATGAATAAATATCCTAAATATTTCCAATTTCCAGCTTCTCTTACAAAAACCATAGATGCAGCTAAACAAGGCAAATAAATCATTACAAAAACTATAAATGATATTGCAGATGCAAATGGAATATTTATTTTTATTTTTTCAATCAAGCTATTTGAACTCTCATTATTATCAGCTCCTAAGCCATATAATATTGATAGTGTTGAAACTACTATCTCTTTTGCTGCTAATCCTGTTTCTAAGGCAATAGTCATTTTCCAATCAAATCCTAATGGTTGAAAAAATGGTTCAGAATATTTACCAACATAACCTAAATAAGAGTGTTCAAGATTATATTGTGCTAATTCATTTTGAAGTATGATTTTTTCTTCATCATTTTCTACCAGTTCAATTTTTTTATTGTAAGACTCTTCAATCTCTAAATGTTTTGGATAATTACTTGCAAACCAAATTAATAATGAAGCTGCTAAAATATAAGTACCAGCTTTTTTTAGATACATTATTGCTTGATTTGACACTGTATGCCATATTAATCTAAATGAAGGTAGTCTATATTTTGGCATCTCCATAACAAATGGTTCATCATCACTTTTAAAAACTACCATTTTTAAAAATTTTGCTGCAAATAGACCAAAAATTGCACCACTAATATATATGATAAATAAAATGTTTCCAGCATTATGTCCTGAAAAAAAAGCTCCTATAAAAAGCACATATATAGGTAATCTAGCACCACAAGACATAAATCCGATAATAAATAAAGTTAATAATCTATCTCTTTCATTTTTTAGTGTTCTTGCTGCCATATACGCTGGAACAGAGCAACCAAAACCTGTAACTAAAGGTATAAATGATTTTCCATGAAGTCCAAATTTATGGAAAAATCCATCCAATAAAAATGCAACTCTACTCATATAGCCAGTTGTTTCTAATAATGCTATACCAAAAAAAAGTATAACAATATTTGGAACAAATAAAACCACAGAACCAACTCCTGCAATTGCTCCATCAGCAATAATTGATGAAAGTTGATTATTTCCCATAATCTCTTTTGTTTTATCAATAATAGTTGCAAAAAATGAATCAATCATATCCATTGGAATATTACCAATTTCAAAAGTTAATTGAAATAATCCCCACATTAGAAATAAAAAGATTGGCAAACCAAAAAATTTATGAATTAAAACAGAATCAAATTTTTCTGTTAATGTTTTTTTAGTAGATTTCTTTTCTTTTACAGTTTCTGTAACAGCACCTTTTGCAAATGCAAAGCGTTCTTCATTAAAAATATCTTTAATATTTTTTGTTCCAAAATGAATAAATAAGTGTTCAAACGCTTCATTTAAAACAGGTTGAATTTTTATCCAAATAGGTTCATCATGGAATATCTTATAAATAGTTTTATCTTCTTTTAACAAATTTAATGCGATATGTCTATATGTTAAGTCTGTTTCATAGTTATTTTCTTTTAATACATTTGAGATGTTTTCTATCTCTTCTTCTATCACATTTGAAAAATATCTTTTATTTGGAACTTTTTCACTTTGGAATTTAAAAATAATTTCATCTAATAATTTTGTAACACCAATTTTTTTTGCAGCACTTGTTTTTATACAAGGTTTACCAAGAATTTTACTTAATTGAACTTCATCGATTATAATTGATTCTTTTTGAGCTTCATCAATCATATTTAAAGCAATTATCATTTTTTTGTCTAAAGTTAAAAGTTGTGCAGTTAAAAGAAGATTTCTTTGAAGATTTGTTGAATCAAGAACGTTTAAAATAATATCATATTCATTGCTATCTAAAAAATCTTTTGTAACTTTTTCTTCAATAGTATAATCATTTAATGAATATGCACCAGGTAAATCTGTTATTTGAATATGGAAGTTTTTATAATCTAAAAAAACTTGTTCTTTAGTAACAGTTACACCTGAAAAATTTCCTACTTTTAGTCTTGCATTTGAGATAGAATTGATAAGCATTGACTTACCAACATTTGGTTGTCCTACAAGAGCAATTCTAATTATATTATTTTTCATAAGCAACTTCTATCTTAGAAGCTTCAGCTAATCTTAGAGCCATTTTAGATTGATTTATTTTTATTTCTATTGTACTTTTTGTTAATGTTAATTCTACTATTTCTACTTTCACACCTTTACTAATTCCAAAAGAATACAATCTATCCTTTAAAATTTCATCACAGTTTATAGCCGTAATAATAGCACTTTCATTGATTTTTAATTGATCTAAAGTCATTTTAAATCCTCGTAAGATTAATAATGATTATTATAATATAATTATTCTTGCTTATACTTAATTTGTAATTTTTTGTTAACTTTAGATATACTAGTTTGCTATAAAATTTTTAAGGGTGTATTTAAATGTTAAGTGAAAATAGTAATGAAGAAATAATTGATGAATTAAAAAAAATCGTTAAACAAAAGGGATTAAAATACACAGAACAAAGAGAAATAGTTCTTA
Organism: Aliarcobacter sp.; assembly: GCA_028681275.1. Lineage (GTDB taxonomy): Bacteria > Campylobacterota > Campylobacteria > Campylobacterales > Arcobacteraceae > Aliarcobacter. The sequence continues at coordinate 29,444 of JAQUIV010000010.1, read as the reverse complement.
GTATTTTATTACACGCAAAAGAACATTTAACTGCAGAAGAAGTATATAATGAGATTAAAAAAAAGTATGCTAATTCAAATATAGGAATTGCAACAGTTTATAGAGCACTTAGCTTTTTAGAAGAAGTAGATTTAATAACTTCTATTACTTTTGGTACAGATGGAAAAAAATATGAAAGTAATTCTAAATCGCACCATGACCATTTAATTTGCACAAATTGTGGGAAAATTATAGAGTTTATGGATGATGAAATAGAAAAAAGACAAGATAAAATTGCCAAAAAAAATAAATTTAAAATTGTTAGTCATTCAATGCAATTATATGGAACTTGTGAGACTTGTCAGGAGTAAATTAAGATAAAATCTTAATTTACTTATTATACTTATAAAATAGATTCTTTTATTTCATTTACCCAAATTTTGATTCTTTCATCTGTTAAATCACTTTGATTATCTTCATCAATTACTAATCCAACAAATTTATCATTTATCTGAGCTTTTGAACCATCATGGTAATAACCTTCAGTTGAAGTAAAACCAACTATTTTTGCTCCACTTTTAACTATTTGTTCATAAATTATTCCCATTGCACTACAAAATTCATCACTATAACTCTCTTGATCCCCTAATCCAAATAATGCAATAGTTTTATTTGATAAATCTAAGTTACAAAAATTCCCCCAAACATCTTCCCAATCATCATTTAACTCTCCATCACCCCAAGTTGAACCACCAAGAATTAATTTATCAAATTCATTTATTTTTTCTATTTTTGTACCTGCTAAATCAAATATTTCTATATTATTTAATTCTGCTGAAATTTTATTTGCTATTTCTTCTGAATTTCCTGTACTACTTGCAAAAAATATTGCCGTTGCCATTTTGAATCTTCTCCTAATTATTATTTTATTGTTGATCTTAAAGAGTAAGGAATTGCTTTAATTTGATACTCTTTATTTTTTAACTCATCTACAAAAACAGGAATTTGTTTTGTAAATTCATTATTTTTGGGATATGCTAAATATATTTGATAATATTCACCTTTTTTAATAGATTTAATTGCATCTTCTAGTTCATCTTTGATATTTGGTTTTTTAACCTCAATATCTTTCCATGAAGTATAAATTTTAAGTCCTACAAAATTTTCAGATTTTATACATATCGAATCACCTAAATCAATAACTGTTTTGTCACTATGAAGTTTTTTTATTTTTTTTAGAACAAATTCGTGGAATAACAAATGTTTATCAATAAGTAGTTGCATTTTGTTATTTATAAAACAATGTGAAATTAGTTTTGCAACAGGAAGTAAATTTTTATTTGAAATTAGAACAGATTTATTTGAATCACTATTTAAATAATTATTGATTATTTTCGTTGAATTTATACATAATTTAAAATTATTTTTATTTTGTTTCTTCCATACTTTTATGAAACTAAAAGGCATCAATCTATCTATTTTATAAGTAAAAGCATCTTTTAGTGGATGTTTTGCTAATCTATTTTGTTCATATTTTGTAAATTGACATGAACATCCAAAAATATTATTACTCAAATTTAGAAATAGTTGTCTTAGTTTAATCACAGAATTAAATTCATCAAAATCTTTTGGTAAATATTCTTGATTTTCATAAAATCCTATTAAGTTATTATTTAACATTTTGAACTCCCCTCACAATTTGCATAACAGTTATTACAATCTTTTATTCCCATAATTTTTACATATTCATCATATACACAAGATATTGATCTTTTTGAACAAATAAATGGAATATTTTTCTTTTTTGCTTCATTTTTATATTTAAGCATTGTATTATGATTTAAAAATGAGGTTATCATAACAATACAATCTGTATCTTGTGGAACTTTTTTCTTTGGAGCTGAAGATTTTTTTCTTGCATCCCAATGATTTATTGTTTTAGCACCTAAACTTTCTAACATAGATGAAATTTGAGAAATCTGATCTCCACCAATTATTAATACGCTCATTTTAAACCCTTTTATTTTAACAAGTACAACCAGTTGGTTTTACTAAGTCATTTTTATTTTTTAATTCTTTACAATTAATCATTTTAAATCCTTTATATTGATAATCATTATTGAAATAATAGCTAGTGAATTCTTAAATATTAATTAATATTAAGAATGATTATCAAAAAGTTTTAATAGTTGAAAGTGTATTTATAGGTATTTTAAAAATAGGGAAGATGAAAGGGAATTAAGATAAATATTATAACTAGGAATAAACCTAGTTAAAAAAATTAAACGTCAACTTTTCTAAGTTCTCGAATAATTGAAGCTATATCTTTTGAATATTGTCTTGCAGCATCGCTGTTGTATCTCCAACCACCGTTGTAACTGCTCCATACTTTAGTCCAATCATTATTATGAACTTTTTGCCAATATGTAAGTTCATCAATTGCATTTTTTGTTGCAAATTGAAAATCAGTAATAAGTTTCATTGCAAGAACATTTCTGTTCCATGAAGTATCTTGTGCGTTCTCTCTGCTAATAACAGTTTTTATATTGGCTTGATATATGCCATAATCTTTTGTATCTACATTTACTAGGTATTTACCCAGTCCAGATTCTTTAATTGCAATAGCCATTAAAGAGTAACTTAAACCGTTTTTTTTACCGTGTTCTTTTATTTCTTTTAGAGTATTAAGCTCTTGTGGTGTTAGGTTTTTTATGTCAAAATCTGATGCAAAAACATTAGATATCAATATTAGAGTTAATAAAATAATTCTTAACTTCATAGTCTTCTCCTTTGTTTTTTCTTAAATTAAGGTTGGCATTATACTTGAAAATATATTATTTGTCAAATATTACTAGAATTTGCTTGTTTTTCAGGGAAAATTTAATATATTTTTTAGCTATCTATAACTATAATTCCAAAAAAATTTAACAAGAAAAAAGACATTGGAAAAGAAAGAATTTAGAAAAATAATTAAGGAAATAGGTTTCTCTTCTCAGGGTAAATTTGCAGAAGAAATAGGGGTAAAAGCTACGACTTTTACAACATATAAGGTAATTCCAACACACATTAGAAGAATTACAAGATTAGCATTATTAGCTAAAAAAAATGGAGTGAGTTTAGAAGAAATAAAAAACTCACTAAAAGTAGATTAGAGAAAGAATCTCTAATTTATAAAAAATTACTTATCTAATCCAATATTTATATAAGTTCTTACTTTTTTTATCTCATCTTTATCAAAATTAGCTTCAATTTTAGTTTTTAAATCATCTTTTATCACATTTCCAAATGGACTTATGATTGCACTACTTTTTGCCATATTATCATTAGCGCTATTACAAGCAATTACAAAACATTGATTTACTAAAGCTAAGGCTTTTGAGATTGATTCGTAGTGATCTTTTCTTTTTACTCCCCACATTGCAGGATTTAAAATAATATCTGCACCTTTTATTTTTTCCCAAAGTTGAGGAAATCTTAGTTCAAAACAGATTAAAGTAGCTATTTTTAAACCATTGATTTCTATGATTTTTATATCTTGCTCATTTCCAGCGCTAAAATATTCAAGTTCATTTCCAAGTGGAAATAGTTTTGCTTTTGATTGAGTATGAATAATTTGTAAGTTGTGAAAGATGTATAAAGTGTTGAAAAATTGGTCTTCATTTTTTGTGATAAATGTTAAAGCTATGATTTTATCTTCACTTAATGCTTTTATCTCTTCTATGGCTTTGATTGAAAAAGTAGAAGCTTCTTCCATTCTGTCATAAGAAAATTCGCTAAGAGCTAGTTCTGGTGCTAAAATAATAGAATCTTTTTCACAAGAGTTTATTAAAGATTTTAATTCATCTAAATTCTCTTGAAAATTTGGTGTTGTTTTAATTTGTAGTGCTATTAATTTCATTTATTACCTCATTTATTAAATTGTCAATTGCATTTTTATAACTCATTGCTGTTGCGTAAGTTGTAGCTTCATATTTTGTCATTATCACGGCATTTGTATTTGATGCTCGAACTAATGCCCAACCGTACTCAAAATTTATTCTAAGACCGTCAATTTTTAGAATATTTTTAATTATTGGAAAACCTCTTTGGAGTTGATTTAGTTTTTCTTCCATTTTTTTTATGATTAAAAATTTATTTTTTTCTTCAATTTCTAATTCTATATTTTCACTTGTGTAAACTTTTGGAAGTTTATCTAGCTCAAAATCCAAATCAATGTTATTGTATAAAAGCTCTAAAACTCTAAAAGTTGCATAAATAGCATCATCAAAACCATAATATCTATCATTAAAAAAGATATGTCCTGAAACTTCAGCTGCAAGGTCTGCATTTAACTCTTTTAGTTTTAATCTTAAATTTGAATAACCAGTTTTATTCATAATAGTTTTTGCTTCGTTGTTTAATTCATCAAAAATATTTTGTGAATAGGTAACTTCTCCAATAATTACTGGATTTTTCATAGTTTTTGAAAAAAGTAGGGCTAACATATCACCTTTGATATTATATTTTTGAGTTAATACAGCAATTCTATCAGCATCACCATCATAAGCAAATCCTAAATTGCACTCATTTTTTAATAAAGTTTTTATATCTTCAAGATTTTTTTCATTTGTTGGATCTGGATGATGATTTGGGAAATTTCCATTTGGAGTTAGATGTAAACCCATATAATTTAGATTTAGTTCATCTAAAATATCACATAAAACTGTATTTGCAACACCATTTCCACAATCTACAATAAAAGGAGTTTTGAAATTTTTTAGATGTGAAAATTGATTTACCATAAAATCTATATATAATTTTTTTGCATCAATTTTTATAAAATCCAGATTTAATGGAATTTCTATATTTTGATTTTTTTTAATTCTTTCATATAATGCCAAAAGTTCATCACCAAAAAATGGCTCATTATTTATGGTGATTTTAAAACCATTATATTTTTTTGCATTGTGACTTCCTGTTATCATAATTGAAGCATTTGGTTTTATTTTTTGATTGTTTATAATGAATTCTTGAAAAGAAGCAAAATAGTTAACTCCAGTTGCTACAAGTCCTATATTTAGAACTTTACAGCCAGATGAGTTTAATCCTGAAATTAAAGCTTCAAAGAGCATATTTGAGTGAGTTCTTACATCGTAACCAACAATAATATAAGGAGTTGTTAGAGTTTTTTCTTTTATTGTTAAACCTAAAAAATATCCAATAAGTTTTGAGTTTTCAAAAGTTAAATCCTCATTTACAATACCTCTAATATCATATTGTCTAAAAATGGTTTTATTAATCATTGTTTTCTAACTTTAATAGAAACTCTTTTTTCTCAATTCCACCATTATAACCACTAAGTTTTCCATCACTTGAGATTACTCTGTGACATGGAACTAAAATAGCTATCATATTTTGAGAATTTGCATTTGCAACAGCTCTATGGGCTTTTTCGTTTTCTATTTTTAAGGCTTGTTCTTTATAAGATATTGTTTTTCCATAGGGAATATTTAATAACTCTTTCCAACATTGAATTTGAAAAGGTGAGCCAACTAACTGTAATGGAATTTCAAAAGTTGTTCTTTTTTTATTGAAATATTCTTCTAATTGTATTTTTAAAATTTCAAAAATCTCTCCATTTGCTGGAATTACATCGGCATCTAAGGTGTTTTTTAAAACTTCAATTTTTGCTTCAATATGAAAAGGTGTAAAAAAAGTAAGCATAACAATACCTTTTTTTGAAGCGGCAGCAAACATTTCACCTAATGGTGTTGAAAATGTTATTGTATTTATAATCTCTTTTGTTTGTGTTTTATATTCTCTCATGGCGGAATTTTATCATAATCATATATAAGATATAATCCTGAATGTTAAAAAATATAAATAAAAATATAAAAATTTTATATGTTGAAGATGATGAAATAGCAAGAGAAAATGGTGTTGAGTATTTGCAAAACTTTTTTGAGCAAATTTATGAAGCTAAAGATGCCATTGTTGCTTTACAATTATATGAAAAATATCAACCAGATATTATAATCACAGATATTCAAATGCCAAAATTAAATGGTTTGGAGTTTGTAAAAAGAATTAGACAAAAAGATAAAAAAACTCAAATTATAATAATCACAGCTTTTTGTGATAAGGATTATTTATTAAAAGCCATTGAACTTCAGCTAGTAAAATATCTTGTAAAACCCGTAAAGGAAAAAGAGTTTGAAGAGGCTTTGTTTTTATGTGTGAACTCTTTACAAGAGGATAATTCAAATATTGTAAAACTAGATGAGAACTCATATTTTGATACTTTTAATAAAAATTTAGTGATAAAAGATGAAATTATAAAATTAAGAGCAAAAGAGATTTTGTTTTTGGAACTTCTTATAAAAAATAAAAATAGATATGTGAGTTATGAAGAGATTGAAAACTATGTTTGGGATGAGTCTGTTATGACAAAAGATGCTTTAAAAACTTTGGTTAAAAATCTAAAAACTAAAATTCCAAAAGATTTGATTTTAAATCTTACAAATAGTGGTTATAAAATAGATGTTTGATATAAATACAATTTTATTTTATGGTATTACCTTTGGAATATTGATTATGACAGTAGTATATACTTTTATTAGATATTTGTATTCAAAAGAGATATTTTATATAAGTTACTGTTTTATGCAGATTTTTTCTTTGCTTTATATTTTTTCATATAGTAAATTATTTTCAATTAGTCCTTTTATTCAAGAAATGGCTTTAGTAATTGCAAGTTTGAGTGCAGGTTTATTTGCTATAAATTATTATGAGGGAAAGTTTTTACCAAAAATCACAAATTATAAAGAGTTGATAATTAACACTTTTTTGTTAAATGTGGTTATTTTAACGGCTTTTTATCACTATATTTTATTTGAATATTTACCTTATACGATTATTTATGCAATTTTATTTATCTCTATTATTTTTAATCTAAAACAAGGTTTTAAACCAACACTTATTTATGTTATTGGTTGGTCTATTTTTTGTATTTTACTTTTTGTTTTTGATTTTAAGAATTTTTATAATCAAAGGGGATATTTTGATTTAGTTTTAGTTGTTTTTGCCATTGAAGCGATGCTTTTTACTATTTCAATAGCTTATAAATATAATGATTTAAAAGTACAAAATAAAAACTTTGAAAAGTTGATTTTACAACAATCAAAGTTTGTAAAATCGGGTGAAATGATAGCGAATATAACTCATCAGTTTAGACAACCTTTAAATAATATCTCTTATATTTTAATGAATCTAAAAAAAAGATTTGAAAATAAAAATTTAGATGAAAGCTATTTTGATAAAAAAGTAAATCAAGCAAATGAACAACTAAGTTTTTTATCAAAAACAATAGATGATTTTAAAGAGTTTTATACAATTTCAAAAGAAAAAGAGATTTTTAGTGTAAAAGATGCAATTTTAAATGCTACAACAATTTTGAGTGCTGATTTAAAAACTTATAATATAGAGTTAGAAACAAAATTTGAGACCTTTGAAGAGGTTAAAATATTTGGAGTAAAAAGTGAACTTTCACAAGTTTTAATAGCAATTATTTCAAACTCTATTGATGTTCTAAAAAGTATAAAAAATCCAAAAATTAAAATAGAAGTTTTTTCTTCTAGTGCTGAGGTAATCATAAAACTAGCTGATAATGGTGGTGGAATAAAAGCAAAAAATCTAAAAAAGATTTTTGAACCATACTTTTCTACAAAAGAAGAGGGAACTGGAATAGGGCTTTATTTATCAAAAATGATTATTGAAGAGAGTTTTGCTGGAAAGATTTTGGTGGAAAATAAAAAAGAGGGAGTTTTATTTTCCCTCTTTATTGAAAAGGCTCTTTAGTTTTTTGGATAAAAAAACGCAATTTGTCTTGTAACTTCTATTTTTTCATCTTCTTTTGTAAAAATCTCTATTGAAATTTTTGATGGTTTTTCTTTTAGTTTTTCAAAATCATCAGTCGTTTCTAAAATAAGGACTTTTTTAGTTTTTTCACCAGCTTTTAATTCAAAACTATCAAATCTTTTTATTTTGAAATCTTTGTTTTCTACTCTAATATCAAAAATATAATCTTTATCTTGAGTATTGTGAATGGTTAAAATATAGTTATTTGAAATAATTCCATTCTCTTTTTTACTATAAAGTTCAGTTGTTTTATTTACATTTACTAAAAATTCTTCTTTTTGTAGTGAAAAATAAAAAGCTAAAAATATACATAAAAATAAAGAAGCAAAATAAGTTATATTTTTTTTAGTAAAAATAGAGATTTTTTGTTTATTAATAACTTTGTTTGTACTTCCCCAATTTATCAAAGACTCTTTATTTAATTTCCCCATTACAGTTGAACAAGCATCACTACACTCAAGGCAGTTTATACATTCAACTTGTAAACCTTTTCTAATATCTATATGTGTTGGGCAAACTTTTACACAAGCTTCACAAGTTGTACACTCTTCGTTATTACTCCATTGTTTTATTTTGAATATTGATTTAGCGCCATTTTCATAAACTTTTCCACCACGATTAAAATCATAAGTAACTTGTTTTGTATTGTCATCATATAAAACAGATTGAATTCTTGAATATGGACATACATAAACACAGAAATTTTCTTTCATAAAAACTATATCATATACTAAAAATAGGGCAATAGTTAAAATAAATATAATCATAAAACTATGTTCTACTGGATTTTGAATATAAACAAAAAAATCTTCTGGTGGAATAAAATACAACATAAAGTTACAAGAGATAATTAAAGTAATAATAAACCATAAAACAAGTGCAATATATTTTTTTAGTTGATTAGATTTTTTGCTGTAATCTATATCTTTTTGTTTGTTGTTTATTTTTCTTAAATCTAAAATTGTACTTTCGATTAAATCCCTATAAATAACTCTAAATATAGTTTGAGGACAACTCCAACCACACCAAATTCTTCCAAACATTGAAGTTAATGCAAAAATTCCTATGAATAAAAACATAAGTAAAAATGGCATAACATAAAGTTCACTAACACTATAAACACTACCCAAAAAATGAAATTGTAATTTATCAAAAGATAACAATAATAGATGATTTTCATTTATTGTTATAAATGGAACACTCATTATAAATAGGGTTAAAACAGAATATACAAAATATCTTTTTTTAGAATAAGACATATAAAACTCCTTTTGTTTTTTGTATATTAAAGAAATATAGTGTTCATTTGGTGGTATTTATTTAAAGTGATTTATTTGATTATTTAGATATTCGATGTATAATCCCACCAATTTATAAAGAGGATAAAACAGTGGGGAAATCAAAATATATTTTTGGATTTTTGTTATTTGGTGTGGTGAGTTTATTTGCTGAAACAAATAGATATGATGTAAAATCAGCTATTGTTGAGTATGAAATTGCTGGTGGTGGCGTTGTTATGGGAAGTAAAGCAACTATAAGTGGTAGTAGTAAATTATACTTTAAAGATTTTGGAAAAGTAGAATTAAGTGAAGAAAAAATTGTTCAAGCTGTAATGGGTGACAATGAAGAAGAACACAATATTACAAAAATAGTTGGAAATAAAATCTTTAATGTTGATTTTAATGACCAAGTTGTTTATCAACAAGAGTTAGTTGCTGAAGAAGCAAATCCACTTTTAAATCTAAAAGATGCTGAAACATTAACATCTATGGGCGCTAAAAAAATTGGTACAGAATCAATTTTGGGTTACAAATGTGATATTTGGCAATTAGGTGAAGATAAAATTTGGATTTATAACACAGTACCTTTAAAATTTGTTAGTAAATCTTTAGATGTTGTTCAAATTCAAGAAGCAAAATTAGCAGTTTTTAATGTGGATATAAAAGATGATAAATTTAAATTACCACCATTTCCTGTAAAAGCGGTTGATGATTTATTAAGTGGTACAACTGAAGAGCCTGAATTATCTCCTGAACAAGAAAAAATGATGGAAGAGATGATGAAATCAAAAGGTAAAAAATAGTACTAAAATAAGATTTTTTGTACTAAATTTATATTTTTAAATATAAATTTTAGTACAAACTTTTAAAATATAAAACCTAAGAGTTTAAAGCTTTTAGGTTTTCTTCTTTACATAACATCATAATAACTATTATAAATGCTATTGAACCAACATAAGTATTAAACATCATAATTGCAAAAACAGATGTAAATAATGCTGTTAATAAGAATTTTCTATTGTTTATAAATAGAGTAAGAAGTGCGAAACAAATTGCGATAACTCCAAATACTCCAATATATCCCCAGTATCCAATTCCATTTTTGAATCCACAAAGTAATGTGTCATCATTTAAATGACATTGAGCAATAATCTCTTTGTCTGCAATAATTCCATATCTAAGAGCAATAGAGAAAATAAAGAAAATAACAATGTATTTAATGATATTTCTTAATTCACCAAATGAACTATTTTTGCTACCTACAAATAAAATGTAAGTAAATACTAAAGCAATAGCAACCCAAACATTTGAGAAAATATTTAAAGAACCTTCATTATAAAAAGAGATACCAGCTGTTATTAAAAGAATTATTGCTGATAATTTTTCAAAGGCTTTAAATTGCATACTTGCAAATCTTCCACCATAAAGTAAAACAAAAGATATTGCAGAAATTGCAAAAATATAAACTTCAAAATTTCTATATCTTCCTTCAAATGCAAGTATTATTGTTGAAATTAATACAAAAATAAATGAAGAATAGAACATTAACATTGGTAAAGTATTTGAATTAAGATGTTTTTCTTTTAATATTTGTCTTATTCCAAGTACTTGAGGTTTTGTATTTGTTGCAATACTCGAAAGTACAAAATAATAAATTGAAATATGAGTTAATAAAACTAATGTAGCCCAAACAATTTCACCACTTGTTCTAACAGTTATATTAAATTGCTCCATTTGTAGCATATATAAAATAGCAAATAGTGTATTTACAGCACTGAACAAAACTACTTTTTTTGTTGAAATAGTTGAATTTCTTAGTAATAATGAAAACCCTAAAACAAGTAAAAGAGAACCAAATCCTAAATATCTATAATTTGGGAAATCAGAAACATCTCCTGTAAATACATGTTTATCAATTCTATCTTTATCAAAGAATCCCCAATATCCTCCAACAGCACCTTCACTTTGTCTTTTCCATGGTTGGTCAAAAGCTTCAATTATGTTGTAATTCCAGTTTTTTTCTTGAGCTAATTTTACAAATTCTCTTACAAACATAGCTTGGTTAGTTTTACTTGGAAGTGCATCTTCTCTCATTCTTCCCTCAGATGGCCAACCAGTTTCACCAATTAAAATATCTGAAGTTTTTAATTCATGTTCAACTTCTGTTCTTTTTTCAGCAAGATGTGCAATCGCTTTTTCTATATTCATAGTATCATCTTCCCAATAAGGTAAGATATGAATAGTTACAAAATCTGTTACTTCTTTAATATTTGGATATTTAAGCCAATATTCCCAAACATCAGCATAAGTAACTCTAACATCAGGAAGAGCAGCTTTTACTTCTTTTATATATTCATAAAGTTTTTTATCAGATAAATCACCTCTTAATAGAGCTTCATTTCCAACAATAACTGCTTTTACAATATCTTTATTTTCATTTGTAAGTTTGATTAATGTATCAATCTCTTTTCTTGTTGGTTTTTCATCTCCATTTATCCATGCTCCCATAAGCATTTTTAGATTATTTTCCCTAGCAATTTTAGGAATCATTTCTAAACCAACAGTTGAATAAGTTCTAATACAATCTGTATATTTTGAAAGTAATTGTAAGTCATTTCTGATAAGATCTTCAGAAATTACTAAACCTTTATCCATCATAAAAGGTGAATCATCTTTTCCAAATGGAGCATATGATACACATTGAAGTTTTGGATTTGAACTACCTTTTTGCTCATCTTCTAAAACAAAAAAGTTTCCTAAAATGTACCAAAAAAGTACTACGAAAGCTAAACTTGACAGCGTTAATGTTATTTTTTTCATGATTTTTTTCTCTAGTTTATTTCATCTGTGTAAACACAAACATTAAAATCTTTTACAAGACCGTCTGAATTAACACAATGATTTTGAAAGAAATTTGTAATATACGGTTTATTACAATGTAATTCAAAAGCCTCTTTTGATTCCCAAATCTCGTTAAAAACTATTGGAAATGAACTTCCGATTGCATGAGGATGTGCTATTTTTTTTGTAACAACATACTGAATACAACCATCTTCTCTAATAGTTTTAGGTTCGAGAGATTGAAGAACTTCCAATAACTCTTTTTCTTTTCCATCTTTTGCCTCAAATGAAGCGATGCAATATATTTTTTTTGACATTTTTCCCCTAATTTTAAAATTATCTAACTTGACCTGAACCGTAAATCTTGTATTTAAATGTTGTTAAATCATTTATTCCCATTGGTCCTCTTGAGTGAAGTTTATTTGTAGAAATACCAACTTCAGCACCAAGTCCAAAAGCTCCACCATCTGTGAATCTTGTACTTGCATTTGCATAAACACAAGCTGCATCAACTTCGTTTAAAAATTTATTTATAGTTGTGTAATTTTCACTTAAAATTGCTTCTGAATGACCAGAACCATGTCTTTGAATATGAGTAATCGCATCATCTATATTTTTTACAATTCTTATGTTTAGAATATTAGCTAAATATTCTGTATCATAATCTTCAAGTGTTGCTGGAATTGCTTTTATATATTTTAAAGTTTCACCACAACCTTTTAAAATAGTTCCTCTTTCACTAAATGCATCTTCAAGTCCAGTTAAAATGTATGGTGCAATATTTTCGTGTACTAATAGTGTTTCCATTGAATTACAAGCACTTGGTCTTTGACATTTTGCATTTATTGCAATGTCAATAATTTTTGCAGGTGCCGCATCTTTATCCACATAAATATGACAAACTCCTTTATCATGTTTTATAACTGGAATTGATGAATTTTCACTTACAAATTTTATAAGTGCTTCTCCACCTCTTGGAACAATTAAATCAACATATTTATCTTGTTTAATAAGTTTTGCAACACCTTCTCTACTTGAATCAGGTAAAAGTGAAATAGCTTGTTCTGGAAGTTTGTTTTTTGCAAGAACTTCTCTTAAAACCACAGCAATTGCTTTGTTTGAATGTTCAGCCTCTTTTCCACCTTTTAAAACACAAACATTTCCACTTTTAAAACATAAAGCTGCTGTATCACTTGTAACATTTGGTCGGCTTTCATAAATAATACCAATTACTCCAATAGGAATTGATACTTTTTGGATATTTAATCCAGATTCAGTTACCCAACCATCTAAAATTCTTCCAACAGGTTCAGTTTGAGATGCAATTTGTCTAATTGCATCTGCCATATCTTTAACTCTATCTCCTGTTAAAAGTAATCTATCGATTAAAGCTTCACCTAAATTATATAATTTAGCTTCACTCATATCTTTTTCGTTGTGAGAAATAATGAAATCACAGTGATTTATCAAGGCATCAGCCATTTCATTTAAAACTCTATTTTTAACAGCAGTACTTAGATTTGCAATGATTCGGCTAGATTTCTTAGCTTCTTCTAAAAATGCTTGCATAATAATTCCTATTCAATTAATTTAAAAATTTATTTTTTGCTATTAGGTATAAATTGTGAAAATAGATATAAAAAATACCTAATTTTACAACTATTGTAATAATTGTTTAAAGTTGGGTATTTTATGTAGAATATGCTTAAATAAGGCTTTTCTAAAGCTTTTTTTGATTAAAAAAATTACTTTATTTACAAACTCCACTATCTTTTAAAATCTCTTTTATTTGTTTACATTTTTTATTATCAATATACAAATTTAACCATGATTCAACCCAATAAGGAACACTTCGACCATTATTCCCCCACGAATTCACACTTTGATATTTTAATCCTAAATATTCTGAAAAAGTTCGTTTATTAAACTCTGCTTTTTTTAATAATTGTTTAAAGTTTTCCTTTTCCATAGTCCTCCAACAAATAATATGCAAAAGTATATCATATAATAATAAAAAATATATAAAAGTATATATTATTTAAGTATAATATTATTTAAAATTGGTTATAGTTTAAGTAGAAAACATAAGGAATTTAAGATGAGAATAAAAGCATTTTTATCAAGTGGTAGATTTAGAATTATAAATGTATTCAAAATAGATGATATGAAAGATATAAACGCTCTTTATCCAAGATGGGAATATATTTTATAATTAACTAAAAAAATAGTTATCATTTCATTAATACATAAGTGTTACAATAAACAAAAAATTAATGGAAAAAAACTATGGGAATAAAAGATAAATTAAAAGAAAACTCTAATAAATTACTGAATATAGCAAGTGAAAATGCTACAAAAGCTTTTGATTATCCAAAAATCAAAAGTCAACAAATAAAAGATGCAATAAATTTAAAAATCCGAGAAAAAGCCATATTAGCTACAAAAGCTAGACTTGTTGAAAATTATAAAACATTTGATGATTATAGTGATGAACAATTAGAAATTATAATTGCCGATGAAGAGAGAAAAATAGTTGATGATTTAAAAACAAAATCCTTAGTTGTTGCACTTGCAGCTCTTGGGTTGAATTTTTTTGTTTAGGGAAATATGATGTTTAAACAAGTTAAATCAGCACTTTTTTGGTACTACTTATTTAAATTTAGAAGAAGAGTTATATTTATAGTTTTACTTTTGGTAGTTGCACTTTTTGCAAATGCTATTTATGGTGATGTAGTTGAATATTTGAAGTTAAAAGATAGATTGGAGTTTTTAGAAATAGCTCTTATTTCAAAATGGACAGTTATAATTTTTGATATCGTTTTTTCTATTTATTTAATTTTGACAATTTTTAAAAAAGAAGAAAAAGAACAAAAAAATGTTGAGGTAAAAAAAGAGATTATTCCAAAACAAGAAAAGTTCACACAAAGAGAAAAAGAGTTTTTATATAAAAAAAAGTTGAAAACAAAAGCTGATTTATTAGTAGAAAAATAAGAAGAATAAAATTTGTTGGTGCGGTTAGCGAGATTTGAACTCGCACACCCGTAGGGCGCTACCACCTCAAGGTAGTGTGTCTACCGTTCCACCATAACCGCAATTTATGAGTAAAAAAAAAGGTCGGGAAGAAAAAACTTCTCGACCTTTAGGCTTTTATTAAATCTGTAGATTTAAAGATTACCCTAAAAATGGATTTGCATATAATGCAATCATAGCAACAACAAGTGCATAAATAACTTGAGCTTCGATCATCGCTAAAGCAATGAACATAGTAGTCATTAATTTTCCACCTAAACCTGGGTTTCTAGCAGTACCAGCAATAGTTGCAGCAGCAGTATTACCCATACCAATAGCACCACCAAGTGCAGCAAGACCTAATCCAATCCCAGCAGCAACTACAGAGTATGCTTTTAAAGTTTCATTTACAACAGCTTCATCAGCAGCAAATGCAAAACCAGCGATAGCTAGCATTAATAGAACGATTTTTTTCATTCTGAAATCCTTATATTTTTTTATTCTCAAAGTCTGTTCGGCTTGCGTATCCCTACTAATACTTTGCGTAGGCGTATTCTATCTCAAGAAAAATAAATTATAAATTAATTAAATGTATAAAATTTATAAAAGTTACCATTAGAAACTTTTTATCAAAGATAAATTTAATATTTATTTTATTTAATTTTTTGATAAAATTATTTAAACTCCAAATTAATAGGTTACGACAATGACAAACAGTGATAAAACTTTAATTGCATTTATTGAATTTATTGTTAATCCAAAAGTATATCTTGAATCAAAATATTTTCTAAAACATACAACAGAGCTTAAATATAGGCAACAGGAGTATTTAAAAGATTATGAAAATTTACAAAAAAAATTAAAAGATTATGAAGAAATTGGATATGTTCCAAATAGTGTATGTTCAAATGGACATAAATATGATAAACCAGAATTAAATGAATTTCAAGATGAAAATGTGTCAAATTTTTTTTGTCCAGAGTGTTATATTAAACAAGAAGAGTTAGATATTATTGAACTTGAAAAAAAATCAAAAAAAGAAAAAGTTTTTTATTCTACATTTAAAGTAGTAACTATTGTTATATTGGTTTATTTTTTATACAAATTAGTTATTTAGTTTAATCTATAAGTTCAAAATTAAGATTAACAATAATATTACTAAAATTTGATATAATCCCCACAATTATTGAAAAAAAGGTGACAAATGAAAAAATTGTTTTTATCTCTTACTCTACTAATAGTTATTATATTAGGGTCTGTTTATGGGATATTATTTACAAAATATGGAAATGGAATAGTTGCATCTTACATTGAAGAGAAGGTTAATTCAGGACAAAATGATGTTAAATTAAAGGTTGAAGATTTCACTTTAACTTTAAAAAATTTAAATTTTGATGCTTCAATTAATGATAATTCTAAGATAAATATTTCTGGTGATTTATCTCTTTTCAAAAAGAGTGTTGATTTAAAATATGATATAAAAATTAATGAGTTATCAACATTAAAAAACTTAACTAAACAAGAGTTTAAAGGACCACTTGTAACAAGTGGAATTTTTACAGGGAATGATCAAGAAGCGATTATTCAAGGGGTTTCTGACATTGCACAAAGTCAAACTAAATACTATTTTAATTTAGAAGATTTTGAACCAAAAAATATAAATATTCAAGTAAAAAATGCAAAAATTGAAGATTTATTGGTTCTATTAAATAAACCTTTATATGCAAAAGGTGATTTAAATGTTTTAGCTGACATTAAAAATGCAAGTCTTTCAAAATTAGATGGAATGATAGTTGCTAAAGTTTCTAATGGAAAAGTTAATAATGAAGTTATAAATAGTGAATTTAATCAAGGTTTTGAATCAACTATAAATTTCCAAAGTGACATAAATGCTATTTTAACACCAAATAAAGCAGAAGTTAAAAGTAATCTAATCAGTGCATTGGGTGAAATATATATGAATAAAACTACAATAGATTTATCAGCGAATAGTGTTAAATCTGATTATAAAATTGACATTAAAAACTTAGCTAAATTAGAAGGTGTTATTTCTAAGAAATTAAATGGACAATTTATAACAAATGGTAGTTTTAAAGCATTTGATGAAACAATTCAAATTGAGGGAAATTCAGATATATTTGAGGGAATTACAAAATATAATGGTGAATTTGTAAACTCAAAAGCTTCAAATATTAAGTTCTCAATTGAAAATGCGAAATTAGAGAAATTTTTACAAGTACTTAATGAGCCTATTTATACAACTGGAGATTTAAATATTGAAGGTGATATAAAAAATGCAGATTTAAATAAACTTGAGGGTTCTATTATTTCTAAAATTGATAATGGTTCAATAGTAAATGAAGTTGCTAATGTTGTGTTCAAACAAGATTTAAAAGAAAAATTAAATTATAACTTAGAAATAGATACAAGTTTAGTACCAAATCAAGCTGTATCAAAAGCTTATGTAGAAACAACAATGGGAAATTTAACAGTTCAAAAAGCTGTATATGATTTTACACAAGACTCTTTAATTAGTGATTATTTATTAAATATTCCAGTTTTAGAAAAATTAAAAGATATTACAAAAATGAATTTAAAAGGAAATCTTGATATTAATGGAGAGCTTTCAAATAAAGGTAATAATTTATCTGTAATTGGAAATTCAAAAACTTTAGGTGGAACTTTTGATTTTGATTTAAAAAATGATCAATTAAAAGCGAACCTAAAAAATATTGATGTTCAAGAGTTATCTACTATGTTAGATTATTCAAAAATATTTGATGCAAAAGCAAATTTTGTATTAGATTATGATTTATTATCAAAAAAAGGTAATTTATCAGGAAAACTTTTAAATGGTCATTTCTTAGAGAATAATTTTACTACTTTAATTAATCAACTTACAAAAGGTGATTTAACAAAAGAAGTTTATGAAACATTTGATATTAACAGTCAAATAGATGATAAAGTTTTAACTTCTGATTTAATAATGAAAAGTCAAAACACACAACTTACTACAAAAAATTCTGTTTTAGATTTAAAACAAGATTTAATTGATGCGAAAATTGATACAACAATAAAAGATAAAACTTTTGCTGTAAGTGTAAATGGTCAAACTTCTGCTCCTAAAATCTCTTTAGATGTAAAAGATTTATTAAAAGAACAACTTAATAAACAACTTGAAAAGAAAAAAGAAAAACTTCAAGAGAAATTGAATAAAGCTTTAGGTAAATAATAAAACTAATCGTAAAATAGAGTTTATACTCTATTTTACATCTATTTTTAATCTCAAATATAAATCACTAACAACTCAAATTCCTATAAAATCTTCTAATTAATATTATTGTGATAATTATTATCAATTTAAGAAAAATAAAAGTTTTTTTTCGCTTTAATTCATTAATGATAATTAATATTAAAATTAAAAAAGGAATTAAATGTTAAATTTTAGTAAAAAAGTAATAGTTTCTCTATCTGTTGTTACTGCAATTGCATTGAGTAGTAATGCTATAACAGTTGATGGAGGTGAAAAACAAGAATTAACAAAAGTTAATCCTCTTTTAGAAGCTTATTCTAACATTGCATTAGATGTATATAGTGATACATTAAAAGATGCAAAAGCTTTACAAACTGCAATTGATGAGTTCTCAAAAAAACCAACTTTAGAAAATCTAAACAAAGCTAAAAATGCTTGGTTAGTTTCAAGGGAATCTTATGGTCAAACTGAAGCTTTTAGACTTTCAAATGGTCCAGTTGATTCAGAAGATGGATGGATTAATGCAGCTTATGGTGCAAAAGAGGGACAAATTAATGCTTGGCCACTTGATGAAAATATGATTGATTATACAATTGATGAAAATGGTAAAAAAACTTCAGGAAATATTATAGATACTGTTGGAAAGTTTAATCCAGGTGGAGAAGAATCAAAAGAGGTTGATGTTTCTAAAATCACAGTTGATGCAATTACAGAATTAAATGAAAATGGTGGAGATGCAAATGTTGCATCTGGTTACCATGCTATTGAATTTTTATTATGGGGACAAGATCAAGATTATTCTAATTTCTTAAAAGATGGAATTACAAAAGGTGCAAAAACAGCTGGCCTTAGACCTTTAAAAGATTTCACAACTGATAAAAATGCAGCAAGAAGATTAGCTTATTTAAAAGTTGCATCTGAAAAATTAGTAAATGATTTAGAAGCTATAAAATCAGCTTGGGAAAAAAATGTTGATGGAACAAAAGGTTTATATCAAGCAGCATTAAAAGGTCAAATAACTGGTGAAGATGCTTCTAAAAATATAGAATCAGCAGCTGCGTTAAAACAAATTATTGCAGGGATGGGAGTTTTTGTAAAATCTGAATTAGCAAATGAAAGAATTGCAGTTGCTGTTTTAACTCCAAGTGAAGAGGATGAACACTCTTGTTTCTCTGACAATACGCACAGAGATATTGTAAACAATTATTTAGGTTTCAAAAATGTTTTAACTGCTACTTATAAAGGGAAAAAATATGGAACTTCTTTATTAGATGCAACAGATACACAAACTAAAGAAAGAATTTTGGCTTTAATGAAATCTATTGAAGAAAAAATCAATAGTATAGATAATGTTGCTAAAACAAAAGAACATTTTGATTATCAAATTAGACCAGAAAGTTCTCAATCAAAAGTTATTGTAAAACTTAAAAATGAGTTGAGAAAACTAGGTGATGAGATGGTAAATGTTGCTACTGCTAATAATATTAGTTTAAGTACAGATGATGTTACAGATCCTGATGAAACAAAATTATAATTTATTTAAAAACATTTTTATAATAAAAAGCCTTGTAGTAATATTTGCTACGGGGCTTTTTGCCGTTGATAATAGTGATAAATATTTATCAAATGATAAAAATAATTCAATACTTTTAAAACCAATTAATAATTTAAATGATGAGGAATATGATAAGTTTATATTAGGTAGAAGTTTTTTTACTATTCCTTGGGTTGAATCACCGAGTGTTACAACCGCAAGAGATGGATTAGGACCTCTTTTTAATGCAAATACCTGTATTTCATGTCATCCTTCAAATGGAAGAGGAACTTTGATTAATAAAGATGGTTTTAGCTCAAGATCTTTGGTTGCAAGATTATCTATAAAATCAAATGATTCAAAGGAACATCAAGAGTTTTTAAAATATAAAGGTTTTGTTCCAAATAGTGTTTATGGAAATCAATTATCAATAAATGGAATTCATGGAATAGATTTTGAAGGTAATATAAAAATAGATTTTGAAGAAGTTGAAGTAATATTTCCTGATAGTGAAAAACAACTTTTATTAAAGCCTAAATACTCTTTAGTAAATCTAAATTATGGAGAATTAGAAAAAGATAGCAATGTTTCGTATAGAATAGCTCCCACGCTGAATGGTATGGGTTTAATAACATTAATTTCAGATGAAGATATTTTAAAAAACGAAGATATAAATGATAAAAATGAAGATGGAATATCAGGTCGAGCAAATTGGGTTTATTCTAATCTTACAAAAAAAGAAGAACTAGGTAAATATACTTGGAAAGCAAGTGTAGCTTCTTTGAAAGAACAAGTTGCTGGTGCTGCTTCAAATGATATGGGATTAACAACTTCGATTTTTCCAAATGAAAATTGTACCTCTTTTCAAAAAGCATGTAATGACGCACCAAAAGCAAAAGATGCTATTGATTTACCAGATGAAAGACTTGATGTGGTTACTTATTATTTAAAAAATATAAAAACGTATACTCCTAAAATCACAAAAGAGTATAAAGAGGGTTTAGAAATATTTGAGCAAATTTCATGTTCAAAGTGTCATATTAGTAGTTTTGATACAAAAAAAGGTTTTAAAGTTTTCCCTTATTCTGATTTTTTGTTACATGATATGGGTGAAGAGTTAAGTGATGGAAGAGTTGAATTTAAAGCAAATGGAAATGAGTGGAGAACTGCACCTTTATGGGGACTTGCTCTTCATGAGAAAATAAATAAAGAGAAACCTAGACTTCTACATGATGGAAGAGCTAGAAGTTTTCAAGAGGCTATTTTGTGGCATGGTGGTGAAGCCTTAAAAGCAAAAGAGAATTATATGAATTTACCAAAAGAAAAAAGAGAAAAATTACTTAAATTTTTAGAGGAGTTATGATGAAAAAAGTTTTGTTTTTAGTTTTGTTGTTTTCAAGTATGGTTTTTGCCAATGAAAGAGTACTTGTAAATATTATCAAAAATGTATCAATTCCAAATGTTCAAGAAACAATAGATAATGGAAAAATTTTACAAAAAGATGTAAATGCTGTTAACTTTACAAATTTTTTAAAGTCATGGAAAAAAGTTGAAGCTTTTTATATTGCTGGAGATTTAGACGAGAATTATGCTGATACTCCAAGATATA
Organism: Aliarcobacter sp.; assembly: GCA_028681275.1. Classification (GTDB taxonomy): domain Bacteria; phylum Campylobacterota; class Campylobacteria; order Campylobacterales; family Arcobacteraceae; genus Aliarcobacter. The sequence goes on along the minus strand of JAQUIV010000010.1, from coordinate 8,043 downwards.
TGGATGTTTACAACAATTTAAAAGAGGATTTACCTTCTCAGATGAAAAGAGTTGTTGAATCAAAAGATGAGGTTAAAACTGCTTTATTTAAGAACTCGTTTAAAACTATAAATGCTTTGGAGTATGTAATTTTTAATGATAAAGAGATTTCAAAAAGAGAAAAAGAGTTAAGTGTTGCTATTTTGGATTCAATGATTTCTTATTTAGAAGAGATAAAAGAGGTTTATCAAACATATCTAACAAAACCGGCAAAAGATGAAAAATGGGAAAATTCTTTGGTTATAAATACTTTAATTGCTAGTTCTTATAGATTAAAAGAGTGGAGAATTGGAAATGCTAGTGGAAATGCTGGTAAATTTAAAAATGACCCAAAAAACGAAAGAGCAGAATATTTTTTAAGTAAAAACTCGTTCAATGCCATAGATGCAATTTTAGACGCTCATAAACAAATAGTTGAGAAACATGAATATTATGATTTCGCAGCGTTTGCATTAAGTAAAGGTGCAGCTATTGAGCTTTTAATGGTTATTGATAAAATAAAAGAGGCTCAAAATGAGTTAAAAAAACTGCCTGTTGATGATTTTACAAATGCAACAGTTTTATTTAATAGTGTAAAAGATTTACATAATGCATATTATTTATCTTTAATTGGTCAATTAAGTGTAACTGGAAAAATATTAGATGCGGATGGAGATTAGAATTTGACCACTATTTCGAAAGAACTTTTTGCACTTGAATATTTAATAGACCCAAACAAAAGACTATTTTGGGTCTATTTGTTGAGTTCTATATTATTAGCAATAATCTATTTTTATGTAAGTAAAAAAAATAGCAGAGTAATAACTTCTTCAAAACTTTGGTTACATCCTAGTGCAAAGTTGGATTATTACTACTTTTTTTTATCATATTTTATAAATATTTTATTGTTAGTACCTTTTATTATAAGTGCAAAAACTATCGCTTTTAATGTAAATAAATTTTTATTTTTGCAATTTGATTATTATGAAAATAGTTTTTTCTCTTATGAAATGATTATTTTGATGTATACGATTTCAGTTTTTGGTGTGAGTGATTTTACAAGATATTGGTTACATAGATTTTTACATACAATCCCATTTTTATGGGAGTTTCACAAAATTCATCATAGTGCAAAAGTTTTAACACCAGTCACTTTTTATAGGGTTCATCCAGTTGAGAATTTTCTTTTTGGATTGAGATACTCTTTGAGTGTTGGTGTTGTTACAGGAGTTTTTATATATCTATTTGGTTCTATGATTGATATTTATATGGTTTTAGGAGTTAATGTTTTTTTATTTATATTTTCTGTTTTTGGCTCAAATTTAAGACATTCTCATGTGCCATTTTCTTATGGGAATTTTATTGAAAAATGGTTTATGTCGCCAAAACAGCATCAAATACATCACAGCAAAAAACATTTTGACAAAAATTATGGTGGTTATATTTCTATTTGGGACAGAGTTTTTGGAACTTTATGTTTATCAAATAGTGTAAAAGTTATGAAGTTTGGTCTAAAAAAAGAGCAGATGAAAGATTATCTTTCATTAAAAGATTTATTATTTAGACCAGTTATAAATTTATTAAAAAAGAGGGGGATTTAATGAGAGGTTCAAAATTAGTAGTAGCTATGTTTTTAGCATTTTCAAGTGTTAGTTTAAGTGCAAGTGGTAATTTATCAAAAGAGGAGTTGGGGCAGATTTTGTTTTTTGATAAAAACTTATCAAATAATAGAACACAAGCCTGTGCAACTTGTCACAATCCAAACAGCGGATTTGTAGATAATCGAGATAATGGTGTTTCTAAAATGGCATCTTTGGGTGATGATAATAAATCAATTGGTGATAGACAAGCTCCAAGTGCATCTTATGCAAAGTTTTCACCAGCATTTCATTTTGATGAGAAAAAACAAAAATTTGTTGGTGGACAATTTTGGGATGGAAGAGCATCAACTCTTGAAGACCAAGCTGGTGGACCTCCATTAAATCCAGCAGAAATGGGAATGGCAAATAAAAAAGAGGTAATTAATAGAATCAAAGAAAATGAGTTATATGTAAATTCATTCAAAAACCTTTTTGGAAATGATATTTTAGAAGATGAAGAAAAAGCTTATAGTGCTTTAACACAAGTTATTGCAGCCTTTGAAAGAACAGATGAATTTTCACCATTTGATTCAAAATACGATAGATATTTAAAAGGTGAATATGATTTAACTCCACTTGAAGATTTAGGAAAATCAATATTCTTCTCAAATAACAATAATTCATGCGCCTCTTGTCACGTTTTAAAAGGTGAAGATAAAGCAGGGGAGACTTTTACAAATTATGAATATCATAATATTGGAACACCTGCAAATAATCAATTAAGAGCAAAAAATGGTGTAAAAGAGATTGATAAAGGTTTATTAGCAAATCCAAATGTAAAAGATGAAAAACAATTAGGAAAACATAAAGTTCCAACTTTGAGAAATGTGGCAGTTACAGCTCCTTATATGCACAATGGAGTATTTAAAGATTTAAAAACAGTTGTTGAGTTTTATGATAAGTACAATAATAAAGATAGAAATATAAATCCTGAAACTAAAAAAGTTTGGGATGAAGCAGAAGTGAAAGAGACAATATCCCTAAAAGAGTTAAAAGCAAGTGCTTTAACAGATAGGAAAATTGAGGCATTAGTTGCATTTATGAAACTTCTAACTGATAAAAAATATGAGCATTTATTAGAGAAATAAGAGTTATAATATTATTTTTTAATATTCTATTATTGTAAGTTTGATAGAATTCGCCAAAAAAAGGTTTGAATTGCTTAAAAAAATAATATTATTTTTTATTTATGTGGATTTATTTGCAAATGAAGTAAATATTTTTGACTTAGAAAAAGAAAAAGAAGGACTTATACATAAATATTACGAACGAATTGATATTGCAAGACATGATAATTTAGAAGATAGGGTTTGGTTATTGGATAAAACTCTAAATTGTTTTATAAATTCAAAAAGTAAAAGAGATATTTTAGATTGTAAAGCAGATGAGAGAAAAAGGATAATGAGTTTAATCAAAGGTTAAACTCATTATGACTTTAGATATTCAGATATAAAACATTATCTTCGATTTTAGTTTCAAAAATTCCCGTACAACCCTTATCATTTCCCAAAGCCTCACCAGTTTTTAAATCAATTTCCCAGTTATGTAAAGGACAAGTTACTTGTGTTTCGTGAACTAAACCTTCGCTTAATTTTCCTTTTTTGTGTGGACAAATATTGTTTACTGCAAAAATTGAACCATCTCTTGTTTTAAAAATTGCTATTTCAATTTCACCAATTTCAACTTTTCTTGAACCCATAAATGGGATATTTTCAATTTCTGTGATTTTGTACCATTTTGCCATTCTTATATTTCCTTTGCTTCAAAACTATGAGATTCTTCTGGATTAATTACGATTGGATTAAACTCTTTAGTAAACCCATCTTTAATTGCTTGTGCCCAAGGGTCAACTTGTGCTGATTCTTGTGATATTTCAAATCTTTTTGCATAAGCTTTAACTTGGTTTTTATCCAACATTACATCTTTTATATATTGTAATCCAGTTCGCTCAACCCAATGGGCAGTTCTTTCTAAGTAATATGAATCTTCTCTATGAAATTGCATAAAAGCTTTTACATATTCTAATAACTCTTCGTCTGTTTCAACTTTACAAAGTAAATCTGTAACCCTCACTTTTATACCACCATTTCCAGCAATATGAATTTCCCAACCTGAATCAACTCCAATAATTCCTAAATCTTTGATAGTTGCTTCTGCACAATTTCTTGGACATCCTGAAACTGCAATTTTAAATTTATGTGGTGTCCAGCTTCCCCATGTAAGTTTTTCAATAATTACACCCATATTCATAGAATCTTGAGTTCCAAATCTACACCAAGTGTTTCCCACACAAGTTTTTACAGTTCTTAAACCCTTTGCATAAGCTTGTCCTGAAACAAATCCAGCATCATTTAAATCTTGCCACATAGGAGCTAATTGCTCTTTTTTAACTCCAAGCATATCAAGTCTTTGACCACCTGTAAATTTTACAGTTGGAACATTGTATTTAACTGCAATATCAGCAATATCTTTTAATTCTTGTGGAGATGTTAATCCTCCCCAAATTCTTGGAACCACAGAATATGTTCCATCTTTTTGGATATTTGCAAACATTCTATCGTTTACTAAGGCACTTCTTTTGTCATTTTTGTATTTATCATCATTGTATTTTACAAGTAAATAGTAGTTTATTGCTGGTCGGCATTTTGCACAACCATCGGCAGTTTTCCATTCAAGTTTTGAGAATACATCATAAACTGTTTCAAACTCACCTTCATTAATTGCTTTTTTAATCTCTTTGTGTCCAAGTGGAGTACAAGAACAAATTCCTTCTTCAATAGCGTTGTACTCATCACCCAAAGTATTTACTAAAATTTGCTCAACTAAACCTAAACATGAACCACATGAAGCTCCAGCTTTTGTACATGATTTTACATCACTTAGAGATTTTAAATCTTTATCTTTTATTGCATTTACAATATCACCTTTGCAAACTCCATTACATCCGCAAACTTCTTCATCGTCACTCATAGAGTTTATGTCATTTCCCCCATGACCTGAATCTCCTGAAAGTGCTGATTTTCCAAATAAGATTTTTGTTCTTAAATCTCTTATATCAGTGTGTTCTTTTAGAAGTTTTAAATACCAAGAAGCATCGTTTGTATCGCCATAAAGTACAATTCCGATGATTTTATTATTGTAAATTACTAGTTTTTTATAAATTCCTACTTTTTCATCTAATAAAATTAAATCTTCTGTTGTCTCATCACCTAAATAATCTCCAGCAGAAAACAAATCAACACCTGAAATTTTTAGTCTAGTTGAAAGAGTTGAACCCTCATAACCATCTGTTTTTTTATTTGCTAGAACTTTTGCTAAAACTTTTGCTTGTTCATAAAGTGGAGCTACTAATCCATAAGTATTTCCATCGTGTTCAACACACTCTCCAATAGCAAAAATAGAATCATCAGAAGTTTTTAGGAAATCATCAACAACTATTCCTTTATTACAATTCAGTGAAGCATCAAGAGCTAATTTTGTGTTTGGAATAATTCCCGTTGCAAAAACAACTAAATTTGATTCAACACAAACTCCATCTGTGAACTCTACTTTTTCAACGATTCCATCACCTGAAATCTCTTTTATAGTTGTGTTTAGTTTAAATTCAATTCCATAAGATTCAAGATTTCTTTGAAGTAATTTTCCACCTGTTGAGTCAAGTTGTTGAGAAAGTATGCTTCCACTTCTATGAACTAAAATAGTTTTAATTCCATGTTTTGCAATTCCATAAGCAGCTTCAAGCCCAAGTAATCCACCACCAACAACCACAGCAGTTTTTTCTTTTCTAATAGTGCTAATAATTGCATCAACATCTGCTTTTGTTCTAAAGGCAATTACATTTTCTAAGTCACTTCCTTTTGTTTTAGGAATAAAGGCAGTTGAACCAGTTGCTATTAGAAGTTTGTCGTAAGATTGTGTTTTTCCACTTTCACTTTTGATAGTTTTATTTTCTTTATCTATTGATACAATTTTATCACCTTTGTGTAAAGTGATACTGTTTTGTTCATACCATGATAAATGATTGATAATTGTATCTTCAAAAGTTTTTTCTTGTGAAAGGATGTATGAGAGCATGATTCTATTATAGTTTACATGAGGTTCTTCACCATAAATTGTAATCTCATATCTGTTTTTATCTATTTCTAAAAGGTCTTCGATGGTTCTTAAACCACTCATTCCATTTCCGATTACTACTAGTTTTTCTTTCATAAATAAACCTTGTATTTAAATTATAAAAGAAGTTTAGCAGTAATTTTATGTAATTTTAAAAATAAATTATATATAAAATATACAATTCTAAGATGTTAAAATATAAATATAAATATTTTAATGTAAAATTAAGAATATATAAAATTTAGTTCAATTGTGTTTTTGTTACAATTAAATCATCATTATCACTAATTAAAGTAAGTTCTTCATCGCTGATATTACATTGTAAAACCATACTTCTTTTTGCAAATTTTTCTATATCTTCTTCAATATTTAACTGAATTACAGAGAGATTTTTAAATCGGTTGATATTGTTTTCTATTTGTTTAAACCACGGTGTTGACATATTTTCTTGGTAAGTATAAACGATAACTTTGTCCGAACGACCACAAGCTTTTTTGATACGTTTTTCATCTACTTGTCCTAAATCTATCCATAACTTGATACTTCCATCTAAATCTTTTATCCATAAATCAGGTTCATCATCTTCTGATATTCCTTTGCAAAAAACTAAATCTTCATTAGCATTTAATATAAATGCAACAACTCTCGCCATTAGCCGTAGTTCGGTTTCAGATGGATGTAAAGCTAGAGTTAAATTATGTTCATTGTAGTAGTTTGTATCCATATTTGCTATATTTAAAAGTGCTTTGTAGATTGTAGCTTTTGTAGCCATTTAATTCCTTATTTTTACTCATAGAGTGTATTTGGGAGGAATTATAGCACCTTATTGTTATAGTGCTTTAATATTAGTGATACTTTGATGCCATATTTTTCTTTAATGGATTTCGTTTCTTGAATAATTTCTTTTAAGCTTCTTTATATCTCTCAATATTTTGAAAAATTAACTTTAAATCCAATAGGAAGACTTAATTGTACCTATCTCCTTTTTTATGTTACTATGTAAAAAAATATAAAGGCTAAATCTGTGTATAGTGAAACTTTTATTTCTTTGTCAAAAGAAGCTACTTTTGCATATGAGATAGTATCCTCTGGGGTAACTCAAATAAGAAAAGCAAATTATGCTAAAAAAGGTATATATTATCAGGCATTTAGTAACTTATCAATTGGTATTGAAAGAATAGCAAAGCTTTGTATTTTGTTAGATTATTATATTGAAAATAATGGTAAGTTTCCAAATGGTAAATTTTTAAAAGATATAGGACATAATATAATCGAGTTGTATAAACGTTCGATAAATATAAAAAGTAAGTATAAGTTTAATTTCGAATATTTAGATAATTTAGATGATGAAATACGTCAAAAAATATTATCTATACTATCAGATTTTGCAATAAAAGATAGATATGAAAATTTAAATAATTTAGTTAGTTCTAATCAAAATAATAATCCTATCTCAAATTGGTTTAATGACATAGATATGAAATTATATACTAGATATATTTCAGAAAAGAAGAAGAATAACATTCGTAATAATGCAGAAATAGCTGATAAATTATTTGGTCAATTTATGCTTGTTGACCATATTTCAGAAGATGGAAATAAGATAGACAAAATAGATGACGCAAGTTTTAGAACAGGAATTTTTGAAGCAGTCTCTCCTTTTAGACAATTATATGTTGCACAAATTATTAGATTCTTTAGTGAATTATTAAGAGAATTACAATTTGAAGCTATGAAAGTTGGAGGAGAAGATATTCCTTATTTTAGTGAAGGATTCGGTTGTTTTTACAATAATGATGGATACCTTAAAACAAGAAAAAATTATGAAATTTAATACTATATTTTATTTATTAAATAGTTTAAAATAGGACTCAAAATATTTTGAGTCACTTTTTTATATTCTAAACCCTCTCAACCCTAACAGCACTATGATTATAATCAGGTTGCATAGAGTCTTTATCATATAAATCGTGTGTTAGGTAGTTTATATTTCTATTACTAATTGGCATAAAAATTGTGTCGATTCTTATATCTTCACTCAAAATTGCTTTTGATTCTATTTCTCCTCTTATTGATGAAATTTTTATGCTATCTCCATCTTGAATTCCAAATTGTTTTGCATTTATTGGGTGGATTTCACAAAAATTTAGCTCTTTATATTTTAAAAGAGTTCTTGGAAGATTTGTTTTTGTTCCACTATGCCATTGGTCTCTTGTTCTTCCTGTTAATAAAGTTAGAGGATATTTTAGGCTTGTTTTTTCACTTAAAAGTT
>JAQUIV010000078.1:3466-8100 GCA_028681275.1 Aliarcobacter sp. | reverse complement strand
TGGAAAAACCAAAAAGATTAGATTCTGTTTTAGATATTGTCGATTCTTCAATGTTTGAAGTTCATAAAAATGAATTTGAATTATTGTTAACAGATATAGAAAATATTTCTTTAAATTCAATAGTTTTGAATGAAAAACTTGAAAATTATGATGATGAAAGATTAAATCAAGAGTTATTAACTTTAGTTTACAAGTTTTATACAAATAAGTTAACGGCTATTTCTTATGATAATAGTTTAGACTTCAAACAAAAAGCAAATTTAATTAGAAAAATTAAAGATAATATATATCAATTAAAATTAGGAAAATTAGTAAGTTATAATTTATAACTAATTATTTAAATTTATTTAATTAGCAGTTTATTTTTTGTAAAATTCGTAAAATTTACTAAAACTCTAAGGATAATAAATGAAATTTATTGCAAGTGATAACTTACCTTTGGCAATAGGATCGTACTCTCCAGCTGTAAAAGTACATGGAATTATATATACATCTGCTCAAGTACCAATTACATTAGATGGAACAATGGTTGAAAGAGATATAAAAGTTCAAACAAGACAAGTACTTTCTAATTTAAGAACATTATTAGAAGATGCTGATAGTGGAATGGATAAAGTTTTAAAAGTATCTGTTTATTTGGAAAATATAGAAGATTTTGGTATAGTTAATGTTTTATTTGCAGAAGCTTTTGGTGAACATAAGCCTGCACGTAGTACAATTGCAGCGAAAGCTTTACCAAAAAACTCATTAATTATGATTGATGCTATTGCTTTAGCAAATGATTATCATTAAAAACCTTTGGCTTAAAGAAAGTTTAAACTAAAATAAGATACTATTCCGGTTCGAAAAATAGAGTTAGTATGACAAAATATGAACTTAGCATATAATTAGAGGAAGAAAGATGTACGCAATTATCAAATGTGGTGGAAAACAGTATAAAGTTTCTGAGGGAGATATCTTAGATGTTGATTATACTGGTTTAGCTGCAAAAGAAACTTTAGAAATTACTGATGTTTTAGCTGTAAACAACGGTGAATTAAAAACTGGTGATGCAGTTGCTAATGCAAAAGTAGAAGCAGTTGTAGTATTAGATGGTACAGGTGTAAATAGAGCTAAAAAAGTAATCATTTACAAAAAAAGAAGAAGAAAAGATTCTAAACTAAAAAGAGGTTTTAGAAAAAGCTTCACTAAAATTAGAATTACTAAAATTGCTGCATAAGCAAATAGCATAATATAAGTTAAGGAGAAAAACTATGGCTCACAAAAAAGGTCAGGGAAGTACGCAGAATAATAGAGATTCAGCTGGTAGAAGACTTGGTGTTAAAAAATATGGTGGTGAAGTTGTAAGAGCTGGTAATATCATTATTAGACAAAGAGGTACTAAAGTACATTTAGGTCAAAATGTTGGTATGGGTAAAGATCATACAATTTATTCTTTAATTGACGGTGTTGTTAAATTTGAAATTAAAGATAAAAAGAGAAAAAAAGTTTCAGTTTACGCTTCGTAATTCTGGATAAAATTGATTTCTTTAAAGGGTGTATGGCTTTTGCCTACACCCTTTTTTTATTTAAAAATTAACATAACTAATTAAAAGTTAACAGTAGAAGATGAAATTTTGCTTTTAGTTTTTAATTATTTATTAAAAGGAAAGTTATATGTTTATAGATAGCGCTAGATTTTCAGTTACATCTGGAAAAGGTGGACAGGGATGTGCAGCATTTAGACGAGAAAAATTTGTTGTTAAAGGTGGACCAGATGGTGGAGATGGTGGAAAAGGTGGAGATGTTTATTTTTTAGTAGACAACAATACTGATACATTATCAAACTACAAAGGTAGAAAATTTTTTAAAGCAGATAATGGAGCACAAGGTTTAGGTGGAAGAATGACTGGAAAGTCAGGAGAATCGCTTGTATTAATCGTTCCTCCAGGAACTCAAGTTATTGATGATGAAACAAATGAAGTTATTTTTGACTTAATTGAACTTGGGCAAAAAGTTTTATTTTTAGAAGGTGGAAAAGGTGGACTAGGAAATGTTCACTTTAAAAACTCAAGAAATCAAAGACCAACTTATTTTCAACCAGGACTTCCAGGACAAGTTAGAAGTATTAGATTAGAATTAAAACTTATTGCGGATGTTGGACTTGTAGGTTATCCAAATGTTGGAAAATCAACTTTAATTTCTGTTACATCAAATGCAACTCCTGAGATTGCAAATTATGAATTTACTACTTTAACACCAAAGTTAGGTGTGGTTGAAGTTGGAAATTATAACTCTTTTGTAATGGCTGATATTCCAGGAATCATTGATGGTGCTAGTGAAGGAAGAGGTTTAGGTTTAGAGTTTTTAAAACACATTGAAAGAACTAAAACACTTTTATTTGTAATTGATGTTGCAAATTATAGAACTATGATTGATCAATATAGAGTATTAAAAGAAGAAGTTGCTAAATTTTCAGGTGAATTATCAAAAAGAAATTTTGCAATAGTATTAAGTAAAATAGATGGCTATTTAGGTGAAGATTTAGAGAGTGATATTAAAAACTTTATTAAAGATATTGGTTTAGAAGTTACAAAATCAAATGAATTTAAATTTGAGGGTGAACTTCCATACTTTATTCAAGATTTAATTTATTCAAGATTTGATAATTCAAAACCATATTTTGTTTTACCAATTTCATCTTTAACAAAATTAAATTTAAAACCACTTGGATTTGCTTTATATAATTTATTAGAACAGGGTAAAGATGAAAAGATTAGTAATTAAAGTAGGAACAGCTGTTTTAACTCAAGATGGACAATTAGCCCTTGATAGAATGGAAAATTTAGTTAGTTTAATTGCAAAACTAAAAAATGAAAAAAATCTTGAAGTTATTTTAGTCTCTTCAGGAGCTGTTGGTGCTGGATATACTTCTTTAAAACTTGATAAAAAAATAGTTGCAAATAAACAAGCACTTGCAGCTATTGGACAGCCTTTGTTACTTAAACATTATAAAAAAAGATTTAAAGAACATGGCATAACTTGTGCCCAAATGTTATTTATTGGGGATGATTTTGATTCTAGAAAAAGAACGAAAAATGCACAAAATGTGATGGAAATTTTACTTGAAAATAAAATTCTTCCAATCATAAATGAAAATGATGTTATCGCTACTGAAGAGCTAGTTTTTGGAGATAATGACCAATTAGCAGCTCATGTTGCTTATCATTTTAAAGCAGATATGTTAGCAATTTTATCGGATATTGATGGATATTATAATAAAAATCCAAGAGAATTTAATGATGCAGTTTTACAAAAAAATGTTTATGAAATTTCTCCTGAATCACTTGAAATGAAACATTCTGCAAATTCAGAATTTGCTACGGGTGGAATAGTTACAAAATTAAAAGCAGCAGACTTTTTAATGAAAAGAGATATTCCAATGTATCTATCTTCTGGATTTGATTTAACAAATGCTTATGATTTTTTAGTTGATGGAAATCATAATAGTGGAACAATTTTTCAAGCAAAAAAATAAGGAATATTTATGAGTAAAAGAATTTTATTTATGGGAACTCCTGATTATGCAACAACAATTTTTAAAGAGTTGTTAGATAGTAATTATGAAATTGTAGGATTATTTACTCAACCTGATAAGCCAGTTGGAAGAAAACAAGTTCTAACTCCTCCTCATATTAAACAATTTTGTTTAGAACAAAATTTAAATATTCCAATTTTTCAACCTTTAAAATTAAGAGGAAATGAAGAAGCCAAAAAACAAATAGAAGATTTAAAACCTGATTTTATAATAGTTGCAGCCTATGGACAAATATTACCAAAAGAGATTTTAGATATTGCTCCTTGTATAAATCTTCATGCTTCATTACTTCCAAAATATAGAGGTGCAAGTCCTATTCAAGAATCACTTTTAAATGATGATTTTTATACAGGAGTTACTTCTATGTTAATGGAAGAGGGCTTAGATAGTGGAGATATTTTAGGTTTACAATATCTAAAAATCACTCCTACGATGGAAGTGAGTGAGGCTTTTGAAAAATTATCTTCAATTGCTGCAAAACTTACAATTACTACTTTAGATAATTTTGAAAATATAAAACCTATAAAACAAAATGAAGCAGAAGTTAGTTTTTGTAAAAAAATTAAAAAAGAAGATGGTTTAGTAAATTTTCTTGATGCAAAAAAATTATATTTAAAATATAAAGCTTATTCATTTTGGCCAGGTGTTTTTTTAGAATCAGAGTTGAAAATAAAAGATATAGAATTAAATGAAGAAAAATCTGTTAATAATCAAGGTCAGATTTTAGAAATTAATAGTGATTTTATTATTGTTGGATGTGAAAAAGGAAGTTTGAAAATCAGAACTTTACAAGCTCCTTCAAAAAAAGCAATGAATGCTATTGATTATATAAGAGGTCAAAGATTAGAGATTGACTCTATACTTATTTAGCATATTTTTATGCTAAATAAGTCGTATATAATGTAATTGTAACAAGACTTAATAAAACTCCTAAAACCAAAGAATTAATAGCTACTTTTTCATCCAACCCACCTTTTATTGCTAAAACTGTTGCCATTGTCATTGGTGGCATTGCAACTTCAATTATTGTAACTTTTACCCATGTCTCATTTAAACC
>JAQUIV010000078.1:0-3366 GCA_028681275.1 Aliarcobacter sp. | reverse complement strand
CTAAAACCAAAGAATTAATAGCTACTTTTTCATCCAACCCACCTTTTATTGCTAAAACTGTTGCCATTGTCATTGGTGGCATTGCAACTTCAATTATTGTAACTTTTACCCATGTCTCATTTAAACCATAAAATTGTTGAAATCCTATTAATACAATTATTGGAACAATTACCATTTTTAATAACATTGCCATTGAAACAATATGAAATTTTGCAAAAATATGTTTTAACTCTAATTTCATTCCAATAGCAATCATAGCAATGGGAACTAAAGTTGAACCAATTGTTTGTGATGTTAGTAATAAAAAATTTGGGATTTCAAAGTTTTTTACAACAACTGTTATTATGAACATAATTGTAGGTGGAAATAAAAAAATACTTTTAAAGATAGAAGTGAAATTATTTTTTTTACCTTTTCCCCAAGTTATGATAAACATACCAACAGAAACTAAAAGTAAAAATGAACCAAATAAATCATATATTAATCCATAAACAATAAAATCATCTCCATAAAAAGCATCAATGTATGAAAATCCAATAAAAGAGGTATTTCCAAAAGTTGCCATAATCATAAATGTGGCTAATAACAGTTTATTTAACCTCATAGCTTTTCCAACGAAATAAGCAAGAATAAGATTAAAAAGAATAAATGATATAAACATCAAAATTAAACCAAGTATTTTTTCATCAAGAACTAAAGGATAAATTTTTGAAAAAACAATAGCAGGAAGTGAAAAATTTATTATGAAATCAATCAACTGTTTTGAATTATCTTGATATATTATTTTAAATAGATAACCTAGAAGTAAATATATTGCAATTGGTAAAATAGGATCTAACATAATAACCTTTTTTTGTTGGATTATATTTAATAAAATCTTCTATTTTTATTATGTATAATAGAAATATGAAAATAATAAAATTAAAAGAAATTGATTCAACCCATAGATATATAAAAGACTATATTACTGAAAATGGATATTCTGAACCTTTATGTGTTTTATGTGATTATCAGACACAAGGAATAGGAAGTCGTGGAAATTCTTGGTTAGGTAAAGAAGGTAATTTATTTTTCTCTTTTGTTGTAGATAGTAGTTTTTTGCCAGAAGATTTACCTTTACAAAGTAGTTCAATATACTTTTCATATATCTTAAAGGATGTTTTAAAAGAGTTAGGCTCAAAAGTTTGGTTAAAATGGCCAAACGATTTTTATCTCGATGATAAAAAAATTGGAGGAACAATTACAACAGTTTCAAAAAATTTACTTTATTGTGGAATAGGAATGAATTTAAAAGAAGTAAGTGAAGATTTTGGAAAACTTGATATAAATATTGATGTAAATGATATGTTAAAAAGTTATTTTTTTAAATTAGAAAAAAAGATTTTTTGGAAGCAAATATTTAGTGAGTTTAAGATAGAATTTCAACATAGCAAAAAGTTCCAAACAACCATCGACAATCAAAAAGTTTCTCTTCAAAATGTAATACTAAATGATGATGGTTCTATACAAGTAAACAATAAAAAGGTATTTAGTTTAAGATGACAGAAATTATTTCAATAGCTAACCAAAAAGGTGGTGTGGGTAAAACTACAACCGCTGTGAACCTAAGTGCAGCTCTTGCACTAGAGGGTAAAAGAGTATTATTAATTGATGCAGATCCACAAGCAAATGCTACAACTTCATTGGGTTTTCATAGGGATACTTATGAGTACAATATTTATCATGTAATGTTAGGTACAAAAGAGTTAAGTGAGATTATTTTAGATTCAGAAATTGAGAATTTAAAAGTAGCACCTTCAAATATCGGACTTGTTGGAATTGAAAAAGAGTTTTATAAAAATACAAAAGAGAGAGAATTAGTTTTAAAAAGAAAAATTGATACAGTAAAAAAAGATTTTGATTATATTATTATTGATTCACCTCCAGCACTTGGTCCAATTACAATAAATACATTAAGTGCATCTACATCTGTTTTAATACCAATCCAATGTGAATTTTTTGCATTAGAGGGATTAGCACAGTTGTTAAATACTATAAAATTAGTTAAACAAACAATAAATCAGTCTTTACAAATTAGAGGATTTTTACCAACTATGTATAGTTCTCAAAATAATTTATCAAAACAAGTTTTTGCTGATTTAGCTCAACATTTTGAAAATAAATTATTTAAAATAGATGATAATTCATATGTTGTTATACCAAGAAATGTAAAATTAGCAGAAAGTCCAAGTTTTGGTAAACCAATTATGTTATATGATACGAATTCAAGTGGTACAAAAGCATATACACATTTAGCAAGAGCAATAGCAGGTTAATTTTTAATAGTAGGAAAATATTATGGCATTAGGTAGAGGATTAGGAGAATTATTAGGAGAAGTTGAATCAGCTTATGAAAATTCAACTAGAAGTAACAAGTCTGGCGTTTTAAAAATAGATGTAACGACTATAAAAGCTAATCCAAATCAGCCAAGAAAAATATTTGATGAAGAAAAATTAAATGATTTAAGTGAATCAATTAAAGAACATGGATTATTACAACCAATAGTTGTAATTGAAAATGGGAATAATAGTTACACTTTAGTTGCAGGTGAGAGAAGATTAAGAGCTCATAAACTTGCAAAAATTGATAAAATCAAAGCAATTGTAATTGATGCTGATGAATTTAAGTTAAGAGAATTAGCATTAATTGAAAATATTCAAAGAGACGATTTAAATATAATTGAACTTGCATATTGTTACGCACAGTTACTAAATGAACATAGTATTACTCATGAGGAACTATCAAAAAAAGTATTTAAAAGTAGAACATCTATTACAAATACATTAAGATTGTTACAATTAAACTCATATGTACAACAATTTTTAGCAAGTGACAAAATTAGTGCAGGACATGCAAAAGTTATGTTAGGACTTAGTTCTGATGAACAAAAAATGGTTTGTGATTCTATTATTGGACAAAAACTTTCTGTTAGAGAAACAGAGAAATTAGTAAAAGAATTAAAAGAAAAAAATATTGAAAAACCTAAAAAAGATAAGCCAAAAGACGCTTATAACTTCAAACCTCTTGATAATATAGTTGAAAAACTAAAAGAAAGTAATTTAAAAGTAAAAGTGGAAAAAAACTATTTTAAAATAGAGTTTAACTCACAAGAAGATGTTGATAAAATAACTAGTTACTTTAATCTACAATTTTAATAAAATCTCAAAAAATACAATCTAATTTTTTCTTTTAATATAAATTTATAGTTAGTTTTGCTAAAATAATAGAGTTTTAGTTAAACTAAACTGTAAAAAATATGGAGGAATGAATGTTAGACATAAGTCCTGTATTATTGCTTAGCTCTGGTATCATCTTTCTTTTAGTTG
>JAQUIV010000077.1 GCA_028681275.1 Aliarcobacter sp. | reverse complement strand
ATAGAGGCTAATTTCAAGAGATAATCTCATCTGCAACATCAAATCTATTTGCTGTCATTAAATGGATTTTTGGGTGAAGTTTATTTAACTCTTTAAATAAATCAGAGCTTAGTTTCATTCCCACTTTATACTCTTCTTCTTCAGAAATATGATGAGCAGATTCAAGGGCATCTATCCAAAATTGAGGAACATGAATACCTGGAACTTGAGCCGATAAAAATAGGGCGGTTCTTAATTTCGTAACTGGAAATAAACCAAAAATTAGTTGAGCTTTTTTCTTATCTCCCTCAACTCCTTCTTTTGCTATGTTAAAAGATTCTAAAAGTTTTTTTGCATTTTCAATATCAAAAACAGGTTGAGAGATTATTCCTAATGCTCCATTTTGGATTTTATTGTGCATCTTTTTTTCTAAACTTGAGAAATTTTTTGCATAAGAGTTTGTAACTGCAAATGGAAAAATCTCTTTTGGTTCAATTTTAAAAGGTCGACCAGCAAAGTCCATTCCACAATTAAATGATTTTATGATTTTTAAAAGCATAATTGAGTTTGCTTCAAATACACCTTTTGCGTGTGGTTGGTCACTCATTTTTGCTGGGTCTCCTGTTAGAGCCAAAATAGCTCTAACATCAAAATCATTTGCTCCCATTAAATCAGATTGAAGTGCAATTTTATTTCTATCTCTCATACTCATAGTTGCAATTACTGGCTTTTTAAACTCTTGTTGTAATTTTAAAGATGCAAAAAGTGCGTTATATTTTAGTTTTGCAAGTGGATTATCTGTGCATGAAAAACCATCAACTCTATCTTGTAGTTTAAATTTTTTAATTTTTTCAATAATATTGTGCATAGATGGTTCATGTTGAGGTGTTGTTTCAAGTGTTAAGTATTTATCTTCTTGAAGTTTTTGAATTAGTGTTTCAAACATTGGATAAACAATCCTTTAGTATATTTAGTTTTATTTGGCTAAAATTATACCCTTTAAAGAATAAAACTAGGGAAAATTAATGAAATTAGCTGTTTTTGATTTTGATTCAACACTTATGGATGGAGAGACTATTGACTTTTTAGCTGAGGAGTTGGGTATAGGTGAACAAGTTGCAAAAATTACAGAAGAAGCAATGAGTGGAAGATTAGATTTTTTTGAATCTTTAACTACAAGAGTTGCACTTTTAAAAGGTATGGATTACCAAAGAGTTGTTGATATTTGCGCAAATCTTCCTTTAATGCCAGGTGCTATGGAATTAGTTCCAGCTTTACAAAAAATGGGTTACAAAGTAGTTTGTTTTTCAGGTGGTTTTAGAATTGGTACAACTCCAGCCAAAGAAAAATTAGGTTTAGATGCTGATTTTTCAAATGTTTTACATGAAAAGGATGGAAAACTAACTGGTCTTATTGGTGGAGATATGATGTTTGGATATTCAAAAGGTGATATGCTTCAAAGAATTCAAGGTTTAATGGGAATTACAAGAGCTGAAACTTTAGTTTGTGGAGATGGAGCAAATGATTTATCTATGTTTGCCCATGCTGATACAAGAGTTGCTTTTTGCGCAAGAGAAGTTTTGAAAAAAGAAGCAAATATTGTTATTGATACGAAAGATTTAACAAAAATTTTAGATTATGTAAAGGCTTAAGAATGAGTTTAAAAGAAGATATTAATTTCTCTTTATGGTGTGATTTTATTGAAAGAGATTTTTTAGAAAATAGATTTAAAGAGATTATCAAAAAGAAATATATTCAAGGTGCAACTTCAAATCCTGCAATTTTTGAATCATCAATTACAAATTCTTTGGCGTACAAACAACAACTTGATATGCTTCAAGCAAATAATGCTAAAACAATTTATGAAGAGTTAGCATTAACAGATATTAAAAGAGCAGCAGCTTTACTATCTGATTTACATAAAAATGATGCTGATGATGGATTTATTTCTATTGAAGTTGACCCACTTTTATGTGATGATGCAGCGGGAACTATTGAAGAGGGAGTTAGATTATACTCTTCTATCAGTGCTGATAATGTAATGATAAAAGTTCCTGCAACTGAAGCTGGATATATTGCAATGAGAGAATTAACATCAAAAGGAATAAATGTAAATGCTACACTTATTTTTTCTCCAGAACAAGCAATAAAATGTACTCAAGCTTTAGATGAGGGAATTAAAGATTCAAATAAAGATATAAAAGCTGTTGTTTCTGTGTTTGTTTCAAGACTTGATAGATTAGCTGATGGAGATCTTAAATTAAAAGGTTTAGAAACTTCTAAATTAGGAATTGTAAACGCAACTAAATGTTACCATGAAATCAATAAATTTGGAAATTCAAATATTAGAACTTTATTTGCAAGTACAGGTGTAAAAGGTGATGAATTAAGTCCTAGTTATTATGTTGATAATTTAATTTTCCCAAATTCAGTAAATACAGCACCCCTTGCAACAATTGAAGATTGGGTTAAAGACGGTTCAAAAGTAGCAACTCCAATTATGAGTGAAAATGATTGTAATAAGTATTTTGATCTTTTAAAATCAAAAGGTATTTGTATGGAAACTATTTATTCAAGACTTCTAAAAGATGGTATTGACGCATTTAAAGTTTCATTCAAAGATTTACTTTCAAAATTAATTCACTAATTTTATAATGTGGCATTTGCCACACTATAAAATCTTCTAAAATCCCCAATATTTATTACAAATCTGTAACTTTTTAGCATTAACTCCTTAAGAAACATTTAGCTAGAATTTGTCTTAATTAAAATTAAATAAAATATATAAAGGCAGATTAATATGAATAATTGGAATCCTAGTAGCTGGAGAGATTTTCCCATAAAGCAACAACCTACTTATAATGATTTAGAAAAATTAAAAAAAGTAGAAACAGAACTAGCTTCTTATCCTCCTTTAATTTTTGCAGGGGAAGCCTTAAACTTAAAAAAACAATTAGCTGATGTAGTAAACGGAAAAGCATTTTTACTTCAAGGTGGAGATTGTGCTGAATCTTTTGCTTCATTTAATGCAACAAATATTAAAGATTTATTTAAAGTAATGATGCAAATGGCAGTAGTTTTAACATTTTCTGGTGGTTGTCCAATCGTAAAAGTAGGACGAGTTGCTGGACAATTTGCAAAACCTAGATCTTCAGATTTTGAAGAAATCGATGGAATTTCTTTACCTTCATATAGAGGTGATATTGTAAATGATATTGAATTTAGTGAAAAAGCTAGAAATCCAAGAGCTAAAAAATTATTAAAAGCATACAATCAAAGTGCTGCAACTATGAATCTTTTAAGAGCATTTTCAAGGGGTGGAATGGCTGATTTAAATCAAGTTCACTTATGGAATTTAGACTTTGTTAAAGATAATTATTTAGGTGCAAAATATGAAGAACTTGCAAATAAAATATCTGAGAGTTTAACATTTATGAAAGCTTGTGGAATTACAAGTGAAAATACTCCACAACTAAATCAAACAACTCTGTTTACTTCACATGAAGCATTGTTATTAAACTATGAACAAGCACTAACAAGAAGAGATTCAATCACTGGTGATTGGTTCAACTGTGCTGCTCATATGTTATGGATTGGAGATAGAACAAGAGATTTAAGAGATGCCCATATTGAGTATTTTAGAGGAATAAACAATCCAATTGGTTGTAAAGTTGGACCTTCTATGAAAGAGGATGAATTAATCCAATTAATTGATACTTTAAATCCAAATAATGAAGCAGGAAGATTAAACCTAATCGTTAGAATGGGTGCAAATAAAGTTGGTGATTTCTTCCCAAAACTTTTACAAAGGGTAAAAGCTGAAGGTAAAAATGTATTATGGTCAAGTGATCCAATGCATGGAAATACAATAAAAGCTGATAATGGATATAAAACTAGAGATTTTGAAGCAATTTTAAGTGAAGTAAAACAATTTTTCCAAATCCATAATGCAGAGGGTACTTATGCTGGTGGAATTCATCTAGAAATGACAGGACAAAATGTAACAGAGTGTACAGGAAGTGCATCTTCAGGTGTTACACAAGAGAGCCTTTCAAGTAGATACCATACTCAATGTGACCCAAGATTAAATGCTGACCAAGCTTTAGAATTATCATTTATGATTGCTGATACATTAAAAGAAGCTAGAAAAGATTTAAACTAATGAGAAAATTAGCTTTAAAACTTTTTGTTTTAATTTTCATAATAAGTGGAACTAATATTTTTGCAAAAGATATTAGTTCAATAACAAATTCAAATTGGGAAACACTACATTTGTATCATGGTGAAAATCAAAAAGGTGGACCATTCTCTTTTGATGATACTTATGTGGAGTTTGAATTTGGTGGAAGATATAATTGGCTTGATTTATATGGATATGTGGATTTTATTGATGCTTTAAATAGTTCAAGTAGTGATAAACATGGAAGTAATAACTTCTTTGTAGATATTGAACCTAGAATTTCAATAGATTATCTGTTAGATAAAGATTTATCTTATGGAGCATTACAAGAGCTATTTTTTGCATTTGATATATATTATGCAGATGAACCAAATGGAAATGGTTTAAAAGTAATTTGGATGGGACTAGGAAGTGATATTGATATTCCTTGGCTTGGTAAAAGTGGAGTAAATCTTTATACTAGATATATTGAAGAAAATTATGGTGCAAGTAATGAAAATAGTTTTGATGGATATGTTGCCCATATAAATTGGTTTAAACCAATTTACAATTTCACACAAAGCAGATTTATCTCTTTCCAAGGTTATATAGATTATGAATTTGGAAGTGATTTAGATAATAATAGTTTTGAAAGAACTTATAGAACAAGTGATTCTTTACAATCATATTTAGGTTTATGGTTACATGATAAAAAATGGGCTTTAGGATATGGATTAAAAGCTTATAAAGATATGACACAATGGAAAGATGGAGAAGTTTTAAATAATAAAGAAACAGATACAACAGGTTTTGCACATTACTTTAATGTAGCCTACAAATTTTAAAATAGAGTAGAAATTTTCTACACTATTTTAAAAAAGTATTTTTATAAACCTCTTCATCCCAAGCAACTACTAACTTATCATCAAACTCAATAACAGGTCTTTTAAATAAAAGAGGTTCTTTACATAACCACTCATATCTTCCATCTGAATCAAGATTTAATTCTTTTAAATTTAGAGTTTTATATTTTGTACCTTTATTATTAAAAAGTACATTTATATCAGCTTTTGTAGTCCAATCTTTGATTTTATCACTTGATGGAGTCTCTTTTTTAAAATCAAAAAATTCAACTTCGATGTTATTATCTTTGAAGAATTTTAGAGCGTTTCTCACACTTCCACAAGTTTTTATTCCATAAACTGTAATCATTTTTTACTCAATAATTTTTGGAACGATGAAATAACCATCTTCAGATTTTGGAGCATGTTTTAAAATATGGTTTGATAGTTCTAAATCTTGATTTGAAACATCTTCTCTTAATGGAGTTCCACCCTCAATAGTTGTAAATGTTGCTTCTATATGACTTACATCAATGTCATTTAAATTTTCAACAAAGTTTATAATGTCACCCAATTCTGATTTTAATTTCTCTTTTCTTGAATCATCAATTTCTAAACTTGAAAGTTTTGCTAATTTTGCTATTAAGTTATCATCAACAGTCATAATATAATCCTTTAAAAGGTTACCCTTTTAAAGGGAACCAAAATATTTTATTACTACTTTTTAGCGTTGAAATAAATTCAACTAAAAGTAGCAAAATCCTAAAGTGAACAACGAGTTGTTCTTTTTTATTTGTCGAAATTCTATCAAAAAAGAGTTTATTTGCTTCTTTTAGCGTAAAACTCTTTTTTAAACTCAACCCAATTATCATTTAAAATAGCATTTCTTGCTTGTTTCATTAGTGATAAATAGTAATGAATATTGTGAATAGAACCAAGTCTAAAATATGTGATTTCTCCAGCTCTAAAAAGATGATTTAAATAAGCTCTTGAAAAGTTTTTACAAGTATAACATTCACATTCACTATCAATTGGAGTTTCATCTTCTTTGAACTCTGCTTTTTTGATATTCAATCTTCCAAAAGTAGTAAATAAAGTTCCATTTCTTGCATTTCTTGTTGGCATTACACAGTCAAACATATCAACACCACGTTCAATATTTTCTATTAAATCTTCTGGTGTTCCAACACCCATTAAATATCTTGGTTTATCTTTTGGCATAAATTGTGTAGTCCACTCAACAGTTTCATACATATCAGCATTTGGTTCACCAACACTTAATCCACCAATTGCAAAACCATCATAATCACTTAAAGCACAAAGTTGTTCAGCACTTTGTTTTCTAAACTCTTTATCAGTTCCACCTTGGATAATTGCAAAGATGTTTTGGTGTGTTCCAATTCCCTTTGCTTTTTGTTCCATGTGATATTCAATAGCTTCTTTTGCCCATTTTGTAGTTCTCTCAATTGATTTTGCAATTCTCTCTTTTGTATTAGGAAGTGCAACTAAATCATCTAAAATCATCATAATGTCAGAATTTAAATCATATTGAGTATCAAGTACACTTTTTGGAGTGAAATAGTGTTTACTTCCATCAATATGTGATTTGAACATAATTCCGTTTTCATCTGGTTTAGAATTATCACTTAAAGAAAAAGCTTGAAATCCACCAGAATCTGTTAAAAATGAGTTTGGAAATTTTGAAAAGCCATGAAGTCCACCAAATTTTTTCACAAGTTTACTTCCTGGTCTTAAATACAAGTGATAAGTATTTCCAAGAATAATTTTTGCTCCAAGTTCTAACATGTCATTTGCATCAAGAGCTTTTACAGTTCCTTGAGTTCCAACTGGCATAAATACAGGAGTTTCTATTGTGCTATGAGCTGTAACTATTGTACATGCACGAGCATTATTTGAAGTCGCGTTTATTGTAAATTCCATAAATAATATAAACCTTTTTTTTTGATTACAGCATTGTATCTAAAGTAAGATTATAGCTCTTAATTGATACTTCTTTAAAATCTACTATTAATTTTTTTAAAGATATAATTACGCCCATGAAAAAAATATTAATTATACTAGATGGTATTGTTGCCAAAAAATTAATGCAAAGAATTGTTGAAGCAAATACTGGCGATAACAGTTACGATGTAATTTATATGAGTGACTTAATTTTACCTGTTCAAAAACCTTCAAACTTTACATTTTATAAGTTCGATCCAACTTCAAAATCAAAACTTGCTATGGTTTTAGATAAAAATATTCATACTGAAGTTTTAATAGCTCTAAATTCAAAAGATGAAATGTTAAATGTTATAAAAAATATTAGAGAGCATACAAAAAATATTCAAATGAATGTTTTAGATTATTGGGGAATGAAAGTAAATGACCCTTTAGTGAATATTTACAGAGGAATTGAAGTTTTAGCAAATGGAATGGTTGAAAAACTTCCAAATGTTCCAGTTCTTGCCCAAAATATTGGACTAAAGCAGGGTGAAATTATGGAGATTAGAATTCCATTTGGAAGCTCTTATGCTTATAGATATATAGGTTCAATTGAACAAAAACAGTGGAAAATTTTTGCTCTTTACAGAAATCAAAAAATGATAGATATAAAACCATCTTTAGTTTTAAAACCAAATGATGTAATTTTAGTTATTGGAAAACCTGATGTTTTAATGCAAATTTATAATGTAATTGGAAAAACTCAAGGTCAATTTCCTATGCCTTTTGGAACAAACATCTATTTATATTTAGATTTATATTTACAAGATGATGCTAGTGTTAAAAAAGTAATAGATGAAGCAAAATATCTAAATCAAAAACTAAAAAATAATCTTTTGATTGTAAGAGTTACAAGACCAACAACTGTACAAATTATGGATTTTATAAAAGAAGAACTAAGACATTTTCCATCAATAATATTATTAATTGATTATGGAAATAAAGGTTTTAATAAAATCATAAAAGAAGATTTTAGAAAAAATAATATTGGTATGATTATGTTAACTCCTGAAATGTTCAAAGATAAAGAGAATATACAAAGTGTTTTAGATTTAAAAATTCCAATTTTTAAATTTGGTAAAGAGAATTTAAAAGCAGTAAAAAGAACAGTAATTATTTTAAATGATACAAACTCTTATGAGCAAATATCACCGATTGTATTTGATATTTCAAGTCAATTAAAAATAAGAACAAAAATATTTGATTTAGATCCAGTTGGAGATAAAGAAGGAAAAACAAATCTAATAGATCATTTTGAGAATCTAGCTAAGATTTTTAATGAAAAAATAGAAGTGGTAACAAGTACTCAAAATCCAATAAGAGAACTAAAAAAACAAAAAGATATGCTTCAACTTTTACCTCTAAAAGAAAAAATGTTTAAGAAGAAGTATTTATTTAAATTCTTATACACAAATAGCGATTTTATTGCGTTTAATTCGAATAAATATAACCAACTATTAATACCAATAGTTGAAGAATAAAAGGAATAAATTTTATGAATTTTGAGAAATACCCATTTGAAAAATTGAATGAATTATTAGCGGGAATAGTTCCAAATGAAAAATATGAATTATCAGCTTTAACTATTGGTGAACCAAAATTTGAAACTCCAGCTTTTATACAAGATAA
>JAQUIV010000076.1 GCA_028681275.1 Aliarcobacter sp. | reverse complement strand
TTCCAATTTCAGCATTAACAGCAAATGCAATAAAAGGAGATAAAGAGAAGTTTTTAGATTTGGGTATGGATTATTATTTATCAAAACCTATAAGTGTGGCTAAATTAAAAGAGTTATTTAATATCTATTTATCTTCAAATGAAACTGCTGAGCAAAAAATAGAGAAACAAGAGATTATTGAAGAAAAAGAAGAAAAAATAGAAGTTACATCTTTTAATAAACATGATGCAATAACACAATTGGGTTTAGATGAAGAAATAGTTGATATGTTACTTGATAACTTCTTCTTAACTTTAGATAATGATTTAAAAAAGATTCAAGATGCAATTGATTCAAAAAATAGTGAAAGTATAGTCCAAGCTGCTCATTACCTAAAAGGTTCATGTGCAAATTTAGCTATGAATGATGCTGTTAAAATTTTACAAGAGATAGAAACAAAAGCAAAAGAGGGTGAAATAAACTTTAATTTGAACAAATTAAATAATTTCTTTAATCAAATAAAATAAGTTATAGTTATAATATTTATATAATAATTAGTTATAATTATTTATCTAAATATAAAGTTAATTTTTATAAACTCTTTCTCAATTTAAAAACTGAGGAGATGTTTAAATGAAATTATCAAAAGTTCTTTTAGGAATTGGATTTTTAGCAAGTTCGTTATTTGCAAGTGAGTTTATCAATTACGATAAATTATCAAAGAATTTAAAAGAAGAAGCAAAAAAATCTGGCAATTATGCAACAACTGAAGAAGTAAAAAAAGCTTTAGGTGAAAAAGATTGGGCAGTTGTTGATGTACGAACAGCTGAAGAATGGGCAAGTGGTTATATAAAAGGAACTCAAAGAATAGGAAGAGAAACTCCTGAAAAAGCAATTGAAACTTTTGTTACTGATGACCAAGGTAAATTTATTAAAGATAAAATTATTGTAGTTTGTAATTCAGCTTCAAGAGCATCTATTGAAGCTGAAGCATTAAAGAAAATGGGTTTTCAAACGGTAAAAATTTATGATTTATATAGCTGGATAGATCAATGTAACCCTGTGGTTACAAAATATTCTTCTCATGAAGATAAAGAGGGAACAAAACAAAAATTTGGTGATTTTTACGCAGAACATTGTAAAAAATAAGTAAGAATTTTGGGTATCTCCCCAAAATTCTATTTTATTTTAATTCATTTGATAAACAATAGGTACAGTAATTTCCCAATCATTTTTATTTAATTCTTTTGGAATTGAGTCAAAACTTGCAATTTTTGCAAAAATTTCAAGACTAGCTTCATCTAAACTTTCAAATGAAGAACTTCTATGAATTCTACAATTTTTTATTCCACCATCTTTTGTTACCGTAAATGTCACATAAACTTTTCCAGTTTGATTTAATCTTTTTGCAGTTTTTGGATAAGTTTTATTTTTTTCTATCGAGTTTCTAATTTTTGATAAATAATCTGCTTCAATATTTTCTATTTGAGCTGTATCAATTTGTTTTGTTGGTGTGTTTTCAGCAGGAGTTTTTTGTATAACTTGAGTAATAGGCATTACTTCTGTTCTTACAACTTCTTGAACAGGCTCTTTTTTAGGTTTTTTAAACTCATGGTGTTTTCTCTCAATATGTTTATCTTCATGTCTTTTCTCTTTTTTAGGCTTATCCATTTTTTTCTCAACCACTGGTTCTGGTTTAGGTGGAGGAGTTGTTTCATGGATTGGTTCAGCTATTGCTTGAACGGGAGTTGGTTCTTGTTGAGTCATCATATGTTTAATTGAAATTTTCACCTCTTCAGGCTTTTTTTCTTCAATAACCAAAGTATCAGCAAAAACATAAAATAGAAAAAAAGATGCTATTAAATATAAAACTGATGTTATAAAAAACGAATTAAGGTATCGGTGTTTAGTTTGTTTACTCATTTTTTTGTCACAATCGAAACATTTGAATAGTTATGTTTTTTTAACATATCTAGTACTTGTACAAATGATTCAAATTTAGAATTTTTATCTGTATTAATATGAATTGGTGTCTCTTTTGAAGATTGTAAAACTATTTTTTCTATGTTTTCCAAAGTTTCAGGTCTATCTTCAATAAACAAATCACCATTTTCTTGAATTACTAAAATTATCTCTTTATCTGGTTTTAAATTATCAGCATTATTTGAATTTGGTAAAGAAATAGGAATAATTCCCCTTGTAATAAATGTTGAAGTTAATAAAACAATTGCTAAAAGTACAAGTAATACATCAATAAAAGGTATTACATTTATTGAATCATATTTCTTCAGCTTCATATAAACTCTCCAAAACTTCAGCATATCTGCCTAAAATATTATAAAATACCATAGAAACGATGGCTACAACCAAACCAACAGCAGTTGCTTTTAAAGCTAAAGCTAAAGATTCCATGATTTTTGCTGCTTCAATTTGTCCGTTTCCCATTGTCATAAATGTAAGCATAATTGCTAAAACAGTTCCAAGTAGTCCAATATAAGGTGAATTTGAAGCAATAGTTCCAATAATTGTTAAATGTTTTGTTAATGCAACATCAAGTTGTTTTTTATTTTTATAGTTTTTAATATTAATTTTTTTGAAAAAAATCACTCTTTCTATAAAAAAATAAACAGCTATAAAACTCATAAATATAAGTAGTGCTATTACTCCATAATCAACCAAATGTTTAAGAGTTTCAATATTCATATCCATTTTGCAATCCTTTTTATATAATCATAAATTGGATTTTAATATAATATTGATAATAATTATCTTAATTGAAATTAGGTTTTGTTAAAGAATGATTAAAAAACATAATATAAAATTCGTATAGTTAAAAAAAGGAGTTTTTTTGAAAAGAATTATTACTCTTCCTCTTTTTTGTTCATTATTATTTGCAAATGAGTTAGATCTTTTGCAAAAGGATAAAAAAGAGTTAAGGCAGATAGAAAAAGAAGTTATACAAAAAAAGTATGAAAGCTCAAAAGATGAGTGGATTGGAACAATAAATCTAAATTCAAGTTTAGGTAAAACTCGTGATTTTACACAAGATGAAAGTTCAGATATGACAAGAAGTATAGGATTGAGTTTTTCACAAAGTCTATTTGAATCAGGTGGAATAGAGTACAGTATTGAATATGCAAGACAACAGCTAAAATCTGATTTAATAGCTTGGGAAAATCAAAATGTGGCACTTTTACAAGCAATTTATGAAACTTTATTAGCAATAAAAAAATTAAAACTTCAAATTGAACAAAGTGATTATGCAATAAAAAATAAAGATATAGAACTTATTTTGAAGAAGATTCAATATGAGGCTGGTAGAGTTGATATTATTGATTTAAATAATGCAATTATGGCAAAAAACAATCAACAAAAAGAGAATATTTCTTTAAAAAATTCTTTAAAAGATAAAGAGTATGAACTTTCAAAATATACAACTTTAAAATCAAATGAAATACAAATTATTGATTTTAAAATCGTTGATAAAGATAAATTTTTAAGGGATAACTTAAATATTAAATATGAAAACTCTAAGGTTGAGTTACTTGATACAAGTTATAAACAACTGAAAAGTTCTTATTTACCAAAGCTTAGTTTAAATACAAGTGCAAATTATAAAAATAATGAAAATCAAGAGAATAATGAAGCTGGAAGTGTTAGTTTAAATGCTTCAATGCCTATTTTTGATATTACAAAAGATGCAAAACTTGAAAAATCTAAACTTGAAGTTTTAAAACAAAAAGTGAATGTTACAGATATTCAAAATGAGTTAGTTTATGAATATGAACAAATTTTAGCAGCAATTAATACTTATGATGAATATGAAAAAACAATAACTAATAATCTAAAATTATATGATGATTTAATAATGGTAAATCAAAGTTCAAATAGTGCTGGAATGACAGCTGATTATGATTTAGAAGTTTTACAAAATACAAAAAAAATAAATGAGTATGACCTACAAATAAATGATGTTAATAAAAAACTTCAATACTCAAAACTATATTTTAAAACAAAGGTTGATATGTAATGGATGCAAATTTACAAAATGAATTAAATAATTATTCAAATAAGAGTTCAAAGAAAAAATATTTTTTTATAATTTCTATTTTATTATTTTTAGGAGCTAGTAGTTATTATTACTTTTTTATGAACAAATCACAAAAAGAAGAAGTAGCAGCTTATAACACAAAAAAAGTTACAAAGGGAGATTTATCAGTTGTTGTTAGTGCAACTGGAACTTTAAACCCAACTAATAGTGTTGAAATTGGGGTTGAAGTTTCTGGAACTATAAAAGAGATTTATGTTGATTTTAATGATGAAGTTGAAGTTGGACAACTTTTAGCAATGCTTGATACAAGAAAACTACAATCTGAAGTTGATGGACAAACAGCAGCTTTAGCCATCGCAAAAGCAAATTTAAAAGAGAGTGAAGTAAATCTTAGAAATAAAAAAACAGTTTATGACAGAACTCTAAAAATGTACAATAGTTCAGGTGGAAAATATCCATCAATAAACGAACTTGATGATACAAAATTTGCTTATGAAAGTGCCTTATCTTCTTTTGAGGCTGCAAAAGCAAAGGTTGAACAATCATCTTTTTCTTTAAATACTGCAAAACAAAATCTTGATAAAGCTTATGTAAAATCTTCAATTAAAGGAATAGTTTTAAATAGAGCTGTTGAAGTTGGGCAAACATTGGCTGCTTCTATGAATGCACCTAAATTATTTACTTTAGCGAAAGATTTAAGTCAAATGGATTTAATCATAAGTATTGATGAATCTGATGTTGCTGATATTAAAAAAGATTTAGATGTAACTTTTACAGTTGATGCATATCAAAATAGAATTTTTAAGGGAAAAATCAAACAAGTAAGACTTAATCCAATCACAGTTAATGGAGTTGTTACTTATGAAACAGTTGTTGGAGTTTCTAATGAAGAGTTACTTTTAAGACCTGGAATGACTGCAACTGCACAAATTATTACAAAACAAAGTCTTGATAAATTGATTATCCCAAATCAAGCTTTAAGATTTAAACCAAAAATCCAAACTGAACAAAAAACAAGTACTATGAATTTTGTTCAAGGTCCAAAACGACCTCAAGGTGAAGCACAAGTAAAAGATAATGGAAAAAGAGAATTTTCTCCTGTATTTATTTTAGAAAATAACCAAGCAAAAAGAGTAATGGTAAAAGTTTTAGAAACAGATGGGAAATTTACAACAGTTGAATCAAAAGATTTAAAAGTTGATGATGAGTTGATTCTTTCACAAAAGAGTGAAAATGCAAAACAATAAAACTA
Source organism: Aliarcobacter sp. (assembly GCA_028681275.1). GTDB lineage: Bacteria > Campylobacterota > Campylobacteria > Campylobacterales > Arcobacteraceae > Aliarcobacter. Next base: position 3,378 of record JAQUIV010000076.1, on the reverse strand, counting down.
TTATTGAATTCAAAAATATAGTTAAAACTTACGGTATTGGTGATGCCCAAACTTATGCTTTAAATGGAGTAAATTTATCCATAAAAGAGGGCGAATTTGTAGCAATCATGGGTGCAAGTGGAAGTGGAAAATCAACTGCTATGAATATGATTGGATGTTTGGATAAACCAAGTAGCGGTGAATATTTATTTAATGGAATTAATGTTGAAAATTTAAATAGAAATCAAATGGCACTTTTGAGAAGAAATTTTTTAGGATTTGTTTTTCAAAGTTTTAATCTTTTGGGAAGAACAAGCGCTTTAGAAAATGTTGAACTTCCTTTGGTTTATAGAAAAATACCTGCAAAAAGAAGAAAAGAGATGGCTTTAGAAGCTCTTAGTAAAGTTGGACTTCAAAGTGTAGTTTATAACACTCCAGCACAACTTTCAGGAGGTCAACAACAGCGTGTTGCAATTGCTAGAGCAATAGTTTCTCATCCTTTAGTTTTATTAGCAGATGAACCAACTGGAAATCTTGATAGTATCAAAAGTATGGAAATTATGAATTTATTAAAACAATTAAATGAAGATGAAAATATCACTATTATTATGGTAACTCACGAAGAAGAGATGGCGGCTTTTGCTTCAAGGGTTATATATTTTAGAGATGGACATATAGAAGATAGTTTAAAAAAAGGATTTAAATAATGTTAAATAATGCCTTTTTAATTGCTATAAAAGAGATAAAAAGAAATCTTTTAAGGTCATTTCTTACGATTCTCGGAATTGTAATTGGAGTAGCTTCTGTAATTGCAATGGTAATGATTGGTGATGGAACAACTGCAAACGTAAAAGAGAGTATTTCAAAACTTGGAACAAATATGTTAACTTTAAGAGTTGGACAAGAAAGACGAGGACCACCAAGGGAAGATAATAGTGCAAAACCTTTTACAGAGGGTGATATAAATGCTATAAAAAATGAACTTCAAAATATAAAAGCAGTTGCCGCTGAAAATTCAAGCCGAATGAATATCGTTTATGGAAATAAAAGTACTACAGCTTTAGTTATTGGAACAAATAATGACTATTTTGTTATCAAAGATTGGGAAACAACAGAGGGAAGAATTTTTGATGAAAATGAGTTAAACAATGGAAAATCATCTTGTATTGTTGGAACAAGTGTTGTGAAACAACTTTTTGCAGATGAAAATCCAATTGGGGCGAATATTAGACTTAAAAATTTAAGTTGTAATATTATTGGTATTTTAAAATCAAAAGGAGCATCTGCTTTTGGAAGTGACCAAGATGAAATAATAATAGTTCCTTTACGAATGTTTCAACAAAAAATAAAAGGTGATAAGGATGTTTCATCAATTTTAATTTCAATTACAGATGGAAGTTATATTAATAATGCAAAAACAGAAATTACAGCTTTAATGCAAGAAAGAAGAAATTTAAGAGTTGATGAACCTGATAATTTTCACATAAGAGATATGCAAGAGATGCTTTCAACGATGACTTCAACTACAAAGATGTTAACTTATCTTTTAGGTTCAATTGCAGGAATTTCTTTACTTGTTGGAGGAATTGGAATTATGAATATTATGTTAGTTTCTGTAACTGAACGAACAAGAGAAATAGGAACAAGACTTGCTATTGGAGCAATGGAAAATGAAGTTTTATTACAGTTTTTAGTTGAAGCTATTGTTTTATCAACACTTGGTGGAATTATTGGAATAGTTTTAGGATTAGGAATTGGATATGTGACTGTAAATATAATGGATTTACCATTTATTTTAAATCATCAAATTATTTTAATTTCGTTTATTTTTTCAACTCTAATTGGAGTATTTTTTGGATATTTTCCAGCAAGAAAAGCTGCAAGATTAAATCCTATTGATGCTTTAAGATATGAATAAAAATCTTTTAGATTTTTATTCATTACAACTTTCGCAAAGTCCATAAATAGTCATAACATGTTCTTTTAATATAAAGTTGTTTTTTTCTGCAATTTTAATTTGATTTAATTCAATAAAGTCATCTGTAAATTCAATAATTTTTCCACAAGATGTACAAATAAGATGGTCATGATGTTTTGAAAGATTTAATTCATATCTAACAATACCGTCTCCAATCTCTAATAAATCTACTAACTTCATATCATTTAAAAATTTCATAGCTCTATAAACTGTGGCTATTCCTATTGAAACATTATAATTTTGTTTGATTTTATTTGAAATTTCTTCAGCAGTTAGATGTTCTTTTGAAAAATATAAAACTTTTAAAATATAGTCTTTTTGAATAGAGTTTTTTAAACCTATTTTAGAGACATTTTTTTTGAAATTTTTTAGAAAAATATCAAATGCTACATCATTACCATTTTCCATTATATAAATCCTTTTATAAAAATAAAAGCGATACCTAATGAAAGGGTGAATCCATATAACTTCCATAGATTATTATGCATTTTTAAATTCTTTTTATAAAGTAATGAATTAGTTAAATTTTCTTGATTTAATAGCTCTTTCAATATAGCTCCTTTTGTTAAAAGAAAATCTTAGCATTTGTTATCTTAAAGAATAGTGATTTTAATTATCAATAAAAGTATTTTATGTTTTTTAGTACAAATATAATTATAATAACGATTATCAATTTTATTAAAGATTAAGTTTTACTTTGTTAGCATTCGATTAATATTTTGTTAATAAATTGAAATATTATTGATAAAATAAATTGATATAGGTATTAAATGTGAAAGAAAACAGAGATAAACAAATAGATTCAAAAGAGATTTTCGATAAAGAAAAAAGTATTGAAATTATCCATGATGGACAATCTTATTATCTGAAAATCACAAAAGCGAATAAGTTAATACTTACAAAATAAAAATAATCTAGCCAGCAATAGTAAAGTTCTCCTACAAATAGCCAGCCAATTTTAAACATGAAAATTAAATTTAAGTAATAAAAATTACTTTATTGAGCTGGTGTTAAATAAATAAATTTATTTAAGAATCGTAATCGTTTCCATGGAGGAAAGAATATTGAATAAATATATCACAAGTAAAAAACATAAAACTACAAATTATTTAGGTGCATCAGTTGTAACAGCAACTATTTTATTAACAGCTCCTGTTATGTTAAATGCAGAAGCAACTGTTTTACCAAGTGTTGAAGTAGAAACAGACAAAACTATTGATTATACTCAAAACTATAAAGTTGATAAATCATCTTCATCAAAAGTTACTCAAGATTTAGTTGATACTCCTCAAACTATCTCTGTAATTACTAAAAAAGTAATGGAAGAACAACAAGCAACAACTTTAGTTGAAGCTTTAAGAAATACTCCTGGTATTACATTAAATCTTGGTGAAAATGGAAATACAAACTCTAAAGATAAT
>JAQUIV010000009.1 GCA_028681275.1 Aliarcobacter sp. | reverse complement strand
CAAATGAAGAGGATTTAGATGAAGATGATGAAAGAATCTTTTTAATGCAAGAATTATTAGATTATTTAGATATTGAAGTTGTTGAAAAAGAAAAATTTATTGAATTAAATTTCATAAAAATGGAAGAAGATTTTGATGAATCACTATTTGACAAAGATGAATTAAGAACTATAAACAAAATAGTAAATGAATACAAAGATATTAGCTCAAGAAATATTGCGAATGATTGTTTCAAAATCGATGAAGTAAGAAATACACCAAAAGGTGAAGTAATTATTTAATAAAAAGAGAGAAAACTAACTTCTTCTCTCTATTATTAACTTTAATACAAAACTAATAACAGTTAATACAAGTGCAGGAATTAAAGTAAAAAGAAAAAATATCCCACTAAAACACCCTGTTCCACAAGTCATAGAATAAAAAATCAAATATAAAAATCCAAAAGATGGAGCTAATGTCACAAGTGAAAAGATTATAAATAAGAGTTTTTTCTCTTTTATTTTATTGGATTTAATGATTATTAGAAATGGTAAAAGATGAATTAACAACAATATTAAATAAAAAAATATTTCTGAAAATGACATCTAAATTTACCTTTTTTTATAAGAAAGATGATGTTTAAAACATCATCTCTTATTTTTTAGATATGGTAGTTTGGTGCTTCGTTTGTGATTGTTACATCGTGAACATGAGATTCTCTTAATCCCGCACTTGTAATTTCAACAAATTCTGCTTTTTCTTGGAAAGTTGGAATATCTTTTGAACCTAAATATCCCATTGAACTTCTTAATCCACCAACCATTTGATGAATAATATCTGAAATTGTTCCTCTGTATGGAACCATTCCTTCAATTCCTTCAGGTACAAGTTTATCAGCAGCTGTTCCTTCTTGGAAATATCTATCTGTACTTCCTTTAGTCATAGCTCCAATTGAACCCATTCCTCTATATGTTTTAAATTTTCTTCCATGAGATAAAATAACTTCACCTGGAGACTCTTCAGTTCCAGCTAATGCACTTCCCATCATAACAGCACTTGCTCCAACAGCTAAAGCTTTTGCAACATCACCAGAGTATTTAATTCCACCATCAGCGATGATTGGAGTTCCAGTTTTTGCACCCTCAGCTGCACACTCATCAATAGCAGAAATTTGAGGAACACCAACACCTGCAACAATTCTTGTTGTACAAATACTTCCAGGTCCAATTCCAACTTTAACAGCATCAGCTCCACAAGCAATTAAATCAGCAGTTGCTTCAGCAGTTGCTACATTTCCAGCAATGATTTGAACATCCATTTCAGCTTTAATAGCTTTTACTGTATCTAAAATACCTTTTGAATGACCATGAGCTGAATCTAAAACTAAAACATCAACACCAATAGCAACTAAAGCTCTTGCTCTGTCAAGTTGTCCAACACCAATAGCAGCTCCAACTCTTAATCTTCCAAATTCATCTTTATTTGCATTTGGATGTTCTCTTTTTTTATTAATATCTTTAATTGTAATTAAACCAATTAATTTATTGTTAGAATCAACTATCGGTAATTTTTCAATTTTATTTGCATGCATAACATCAGCAGCTTCTTCTAAAGTTGTTCCCTCTTTAGCAGTAACTAATGGCATTGCTGTCATTTTATCTTTTGCTTTTTGAGTAAAATCTTTTGTAAATCTCATATCTCTATTTGTTAAAATACCAACTAAAATATTGTTGTCATCAACAACAGGAACACCAGAAATTTTGTAAGAAGCCATAATATCTTCAGCATCTTGAAGTGTTTGGTCAGGTTTAACTGTAATTGGATCAATAATCATTCCAGATTCAGATTTTTTAACTTTTTTACATTGTAAAACTTGAGTTTCAATATCCATATTTTTATGAATAATTCCAATTCCACCAAGTCTTGCCATTGCAATTGCAGCTTCATATTCAGTTACTGTATCCATTGCAGCACTTACAAAAGGAATATTTAAATCAATTTTTTTTGTAAGTTTTGTTTTAATAGAAACTTCTTTTGGTAAAACTTCCGATTTTGCAGGTACTAATAAAACATCTTCAAATGTTAAGGCTCTTTTTCTAATTTTCATTTTTTAATCCTAGTTAATATTTATTTATTATAATTTATAGCTTTTTCTAAAGATAAAGCACCGTCAAATAATGTTTGTTCATCATACGCTTTTGCAATAAATTGAAGACCAACTGGCATTCCATCTTCATCTTTATCAACAGGCAATGAGATAGCAGGAAGTCCAGCAAGATTTACTGAAATAGTGTAAATATCACTTAAATACATCTCTAATGAAGTCTTAAATGATCCAAACTTTGGAGCAGTTGTAGGAGCAACTGGAGATAAAATCAAATCAGCTTCAGCAAAAATAGCAGCATATTCATCTTTTATTAAATGTCTAACTTTTTGAGCTTTAATATAATATGCATCATAATATCCTGAACTTAATACAAAAGAACCTAACATAATTCTTTTTTGTACTTCATGCCCAAAACCTTGTGATTTAGTTTGAACATACATATCTTTAAGTCCAGCTTCACCTTTTCTATTTCCAAATCTAACACCATCAAATCTTGCAAGATTTGCAGAGGCTTCAGCAGTTGCAACAATATAATAAGTTGAAACTATTTTTTGTGTATCTAACATATTTTTATGAATAATTTTATGTCCAGCCTCTTCTAAAGCGCGAACTACTTTTTCAAAACCTTTTTGAATAGCAGGACTTGCTTGTGATACAAAATTATCAATTACAGCAATAGTTAATTTTCTATCACCATTTAATTTTGGAGTAACTGCTGAATAATCAACATTAGCAGAAGTTGAATCCATAGGATCATAACCTGAGATAATATCGTATAAAATAGCTGCATCTTCAACATTTTGTGTTATTGGTCCACATTGGTCAAGTGAAGATGAATATGCTGTAATTCCATATCTTGAAACTCTTCCATAAGTTGGTTTCATTCCAACACAACCACAATAAGCAGCAGGTTGTCTAATACTTCCACCTGTATCTGTTCCAAGTGCAGCAATAGCAATTCCAGCAGCAACAGCAGCAGCTGAACCTCCACTACTTCCTCCTGGAACTTTTTCATTATCAACTGGATTTAAAGTTTTTCCATAACAAGAAGATTCAGTTGAACTTCCCATTGCGAATTCATCCATATTTGTTCTACCAAATGGTGATAATCCAGCTTTTTCTAAATTATTAATTACAGTTGCATTATATGGTGAAATATAACCTTTTAAAATATTACTCGAACAAGTAATTTCCCAATTTTTTACATTTATATTATCTTTAATAGCTATTGGAATACCTGAACCAGATTTTGAAATTTCACTTGAAGTTAATTGTTCAACATAAGCGCCTGTATTGTTTTCTTTTATTTTTTGATTTAGATCATCTCTTAGTTTTTTTACATCGTCACTAGCTAAAGTTAGTGCCTCTTTTAGAGTTATCAATCGGTTCTCCTATGATTTTACAGTTGTAGTATTACGCTGGATTGTATCTAAAATATGATTAAATTTAGGTTATAAAAAAGTTTTTGGGAGTTGGTTATTTTTTGTTCAAAATAAAAAAAGGGATAGAAGAAAATCTTCTATCCCTTAAAAAATATAATAGAATTTTCTACTATACGAATGAAATGAATGCCATTGGAGTAGCATCACCTCTTCTAATTCTTGTTTTAATTATAGAAGTATATCCACCATTTCTACCTTGGTATTTTGGTGCAATTTCGTTAATTAATTTTTTAGTAGCTTCTTTGCTTTGTAAAGCTGCAAATACATATCTATGTGTATTTAAATCAGCGTCTCTTGCAACAGTTACTAATTTTTCAATATATCTTTTTAATTCTTTTGCTTTAGGTACAGTTGTTTCGATTTTTTCTCTTTCGATAATAGCAATTGCCATATTTTTTAACAATGCTTTTCTATGAGAAGAAGTTCTACTTAACTTTCTATATCCATGCTTATGTCTCATATTAAACCCTTAATTATGCTTTTAGTTGCTCTAATTTTCTTCTTAATGCAGAAGCAACATTTTCTGGAAGTGTATTTTCAACTGGGTAACCTAGAGATTCTAATTTCTCTGCGATTTCATCATAAGATTTTTTCCCAAGATTTTTAATATTTTTTACTTCAACTTCACTCATAAGTACTAATTCACCTAAGAATTTTAGTCCAGCTCTATCTAAAGAGTTGAAACTTCTAGCACTTAAATTCAAATCATCAATTTTAACTACTAACTCTTTAAGCTCAACTGGTTCTTCACCACTTTCGCTTACTGTTACTTCTGATAAATCAAATACTTTGTTAAATACTGACATTTGTGCATACATAACAGATACAGCTTCTTTAAAAGCAGTAATTGGAGAAATTTGTCCATTTGTTTGTATAGTAAATACAGCTTTTTCAAAGTTAGGATTATCTTCAACTAACATTTTTTCAATATCATAAACCACTTTTTTAACAGGTGTAAAGAATGCATCAATTGGAATATAATCTGGTCCAACAATATCTCTAATGTCTTCAGATGGCATATACCCAATACCTTTTTGAATAATAACCGAGAACGTTAAGTTACAGTCACTATTAATTGTTGCTAAATGAGCATCTTTTGATACAATTTCAACATCAGAGTTAATAAGGTCTTCACCTTTAATTTCTCTTGGTCCATTGAAAGAATACTCAACAACAACTTGTTCTTTATCACCATTTATTTTAAACTTAATATTCTTTAAATTTATAACAAAAATAGCTATATCTTCTAACATACCTCTTAATGAGTCAAACTCATGTGAAGCACCTTCAATTTTTACTGCAATTGGTGCATAACCAATTGAAGAACTTAATAAAAGTCTTCTTAAAGGGTGTGCTAAAGTAATTGCAAAACCATCTTCAAATGGATATGCTGATATTTTAGCTTCATTATCACTGATAGCCTCTATTTCAACTTCTGTTGGTAAAAACGGTGTTTCTGCAAATTTTTTCATCAGCTACCTTTTACTTATTATTTAGAATATAACTCTACGATTAATCTCTCTTCAACAGGGATAACAACTTCTTCTCTAGCTGGGATTCTTGTGAAAATTCCAAATACTTTTTCTTTATCAACATTAACCCAATCAACCATTCCAGTTTGATTTGTTAATTCTAATGCTCTTACAACTTGAGGATTAGTTTTTGATTTTTCTTTGATTTCGATTTTTTGTCCAGCTTTAACTAAGAATGAAGGAATATCAACTTTTTTCCCATCAACTAAAACGTGTCCATGAGTTGTAAATTGTCTAGCGTTTGCTCTAGTTGTAGCAAATCCCATTCTAAATACAACATTATCTAATCTTTGTTCAATTAATGTAATAAGGTTAGCCCCTGTATTACCTTCTCTTCTTGCTGCTTCTTGGAAGTATTTTCTGAATTGTTTTTCAGAAACACCATACATAAATTTAGCTTTTTGTTTTTCTCTTAATTGTAAACCATACTCAGAAATTTTAGCTCTTCTTTGTCCGTGTTGTCCTGGAGCAAATGGTCTTTTTTCTAAAGCACTTTTACCTGATAATCTTCTCTCACCTTTAAGTCCAAGATCCGCATCAAGTCTTCTTTCGATTTTTTCTACTGGTCCTCTATATCTTGCCATTATTTACTCCTTACACTCTTCTTCTTTTAGGAGGTCTACAACCATTATGTGGTAATGGTGTAACATCTTTTAACCAAGTAACTCTAACTCCGTCCATAGCTCCAACTGCTTTAACAGCTGTATCTCTTCCTGAACCTGGTCCTTGAATTTTAATCCCAACGTTTTTGATTCCGTGTTCCATTGCTTTCGCCATTGCATCTTCAACTGCTGCTTGCGCTGCAAATGGAGTTGATTTTTTAGAACCTTTAAATCCTAAGTTTCCAGCACTTGACCATGCGATTGCGTTTCCTGCATTATCTGTAACTGTAACCATTGTATTATTAAAACTTGCAGCAATATGTACGATACCGTCAGCAATATTTTTTCTTACAATTTTTTTTCTAGTAACTTTTCTTTTTGCCATCTACAATCCCTTATTTAGTTGCTGCACCAACAGTTTTCTTTTTACCTTTTCTTGTTCTAGCATTAGTTTTAGTCTTTTGCCCTCTACAAGGTAAACCTTTTCTATGTCTTAACCCTCTATATGAACCTAAATCCATTAAAGCTTTAATATCCATAGCAACTTTTTTTCTTAAATCACCCTCAACCAAATAGTTGTCTTGGATCTCTTTTCTAATAATTGCTGCTTCGTCTTCTGTTAATTCGTATGCTCTTTTATTGTAATCAATTCCAACAGCATCTAAAATTAATCTAGAGTTATGTAATCCGATTCCGAAAATATACGTTAACGCATATTCCATTCTCTTTTTATTTGGTAAATCAACACCTGCGATTCTTGCCATGTGCCTTATCCTTGTCTCTGTTTATGTTTTTTGTTTTCGCAGATTACTCTTACGACACCTCTTCTTTTGATAACCTTACATTTATCACACATTTTTTTTACTGAAGCTCTTACTTTCATAAGTCTTGTCCTCTTTATTTGTGTTATTACCCAAATTAACAACAGGAAAAAGCCTTAAAAAATAAATATATTTTATTCTTAAGCTTTTACCAACTCTTTATAAAATAAAAAATATTTTATAAAAACTTCCTCGATGGTTGAAAAAATGGAGTTGGATTATAATTAATATTTGCTTAAAGCTAGTTGAATGTATTCTTAAATATTAAGTTTAACAATAATTATTGTAATATTCAGAAATAATAAATGTATAAAGGATTAAATTTGTCTCTAATTTATAAAAATGTATTAATAAAAATAGAAATTGAAAACTCAGAAATACCGTGGCTTAAAATATTTACAATTGAAAATATAAAAGAGTTTTCACAATGTAATAGTGAAACAAAACAAGAAATATTTAAATATCTTGATATTATTGAAAAAGAGATGTTAGATTATTTCAAACCAAAAAAAATAAATATTGCATCTTTTGGAAATTATGTTCCTCATGTTCATTTTCATATAATGGCAAGATTTGCGGAAGATTCTTACTTTCCAGAACCTATGTGGGGTAAAAAACAAAGAGATGCAAATTTAAATTTACCCTCTTTTGAAGAATTTTATGAGAATTTAAAAAAGAAGTTATAACTAACTTCTTTTTAATTTAACCATCTTGATTTATTTGTTTAATTAACTCTTCTAATACAACTTCAGCTTTATCAACATCAATTTGACAACCACCGGCAGCTTTATGTCCACCACCATTATATTTAAGCATTAATTCACCAACATTTGTTTTAGATGATTTATTAATAATTGATTTTCCTGTGCTATAAACAATATTTTGTTTATCTTTTCCCCAAATAACATGAATAGAAATATTTTGTTCAGGATGCATTGCATAAACCATAAATCTATTACCTGGATAAATTATCTCTTCATCTCTATAATCAATTACTAAAAGATTCCCAATAACTTTAGTACATCTTATTAATTGTTCTTTGAAGTCTTTTTCATATTTGAAATATAAATCTATTCTTTCTTTAATATCTGGTAATTCCAATATTTCATCAATATTATGTCTAGCACAATACTCTATTAAATCCATCATAAGCTGATAATTAGAAATTCTAAAATCTTTAAATCTTCCAAGACCTGTTCTTGAATCCATTAAAAAACTTAATAATGCCCAACCTCTTGGCTCTAAAATATCTTCTTCACTAAAATCTGCTGAATCAGCTTTGTTTGCACCATTCATCATTCCAGTAAAATAACCAGGGAAAACTTCATCTCCACCATAATATTGATAAACAACTTCTGCAGCACTTGGAGCATCAGGATTTATTATATGATTATCTTTTTTATCATTTCTAATAGTTTCAGAGAAGTGATGATCAAATGCTAAATATACACCATCCACATATGGAAGATTTGTTGTAATATCGTTTTCCGTTATTTTTATTTTTCCATCTTGCATATCTTTTGGATGTACAAACGCAATTTCATCAATAATATTTAAATATTTTAATAAAGTGCCACAAACTAAACCGTCCATATCGCTTCTAGTAACTAATCTATATGTTTTTTTACTCATATGAAATCCCAAAATTATAATTTAACTATTTTCTCATCAATTCTATCATAAAAAATTATTAATAAAAATTAAACCCTTATTTATTAATATATTTTGTAATCAAATCACCCATAGCAGTTGTATTTAAAACTTCAATAGCGTCAAAAGAAGCTAAATCTTTTGTTCTATATCCATCTTTTAATGCTGCTTTTATTGCATCTTCTATCATATCTGCTGCTTTCGATTCATTTAAAGAGTATCTTAACATCATAGATGCACTTAAAATTGTTGCTATTGGATTTGCAATTCCTAGTCCTGCAATATCAGGAGCTGAACCATGAATTGGTTCATAAATTGCTGTTTTATCTCCAGTTGAAGCTGATGGTAATAATCCAATAGAACCAACAACCATTGAAGCTGTATCAGATAAAATATCTCCAAAAATATTTCCAGTTACAATAACGTCAAATTGTTTTGGATTTCTTACAAGTTGCATAGCTGCATTATCAACATACATATGAGAAAGTGTAACTTCTGGATAATCTTTTGATAACTCATTCATAGTATCTCTCCAAAGTTGAGAAACTTCTAATACATTTGCTTTATCAACAGAACAAACTCTTTTATCTCTTTTCATTGCAAGTTCAAATGCTTGTTTACCAATTCTTATAATTTCTGGTTTTGTATAAACCATTGTGTTATAAGCTTTAAATCCATCATTTGCTCTTGGTTGACCAAAATAAATTCCACCAATAAGTTCTCTTACAACCATAATATCACAACCTTGAATTACTTCAGGTTTTAAAGTTGATGCATTTACTAATTCATCATAAACGATTGCAGGTCTTAAATTTGCATAAACACCCATCTCTTCTCTAAACTTTAAAAGTCCAGTTTCAGGTCTTAATTCTCTTGGTAATGTATCCCATTTTTCTCCACCAATAGAACCAAATAGACAAGCATCAGAATCTAAAACACCATCAACTGTCTCTTGTGGAAGTGGAACACCAGTAGTATCAATAGCAATACCACCCATTAAATATTCTTTATAAGATAATTCAAAACCACATTTTTTAGAAACAGCATTTAATACTTTTATTGCTTCATCAACGATTTCTGGACCTATTCCATCACCTTTAATTACTGATATTTTATAGTTTTTCATTATTTATTTCCTCTTCCCATTTCAGCTTTTGCATAATTTATTAATCCACCAGCTGCAATTAATTCTTGCATAAATGGAGGTATTGCAATAAAATCATAAGTTTTATTTGTAGTATTGTTAGTAATTTTTCCATTATCTAAATCTATCGAAATCTCTTCACCCTCTTTTATTTCTAAAGATTCAGGTAATTCAAAAATTGGTAATCCCATATTAAAAGCATTTCTATAAAAAATTCTTGCAAATGATGGAGCAACAACAGCAGCAACACCAGCAGCTTTTAATGCGATTGGAGCATGTTCTCTACTTGAACCACAACCAAAATTCTCACCAGCAACTATAACATCACCTCTTTGTAACTTTTTAGGAAACTCAGGATCTGCATCTTCCATAACATATTTTGCTAAATGTTCAGGGTCTGAGCTATTTAAATATCTTGCTGCAATAATAACATCTGTATCGATATTAGCACCAAAATTCCATACTTTTCCAGTAATTTTATTCATATTTTATGTCCTTGAGTTTAATAAACTTTAAAAAGCTATTAAATATATATTTTCAAAAAGAATGCATTTTATCTAATTTTTCAGTAATTTTTGTTTAAATTCTTTTTTTTTAATTAAATGTTTAACTAATTTGGGTATAATATCCGACCATCTTAAAAGAGGATTCCCTAATACCATGAGTGTAAAAGATATAAATAAAGTTATAGAACAATTAGTAAAAGAGTACAAAGATTCGGTACTTACTTACGAAAAAATTATTAAAATCTTTCCCAAAGCACCTTCAGGTCCAAACATCAAAAAACTTCTAGCTTTAATACAGTTATATAATGTAACAGTAATTAGTTCTCAAGAACAAGCAAAAAGAATGAATGCTGAAGAAGCTAAAAAAAGAAAAGAGTTAAGAGAGAAGTTAATAGAGAATGAAGACGATGTTTACGATTTATTAAAAAATAAAGAGTTACTTGAATGGTCAAGATCAGATTCACCTGTTAGAATGTATTTAAGAGAAATGGGACAAATTCCATTACTTACTAAAGAAGAAGAGATTGAAATCTCTAAAAAAATTGAAATGGGTGAAGATATTATTCTTGATGCTATTTGTTATGTTCCTTACTTAATAGATTTCATTTTAGAATATAAAGAACCTTTAGTAAATAGAGAAAGAAAAGTAAAAGAGTTATTTAGAAATTTTGACGATGATGATTCTGAAAATGAAGAAGAAGATGAAATCGAAGATGAAATTGAAGATGACGAAGATGGTGAAGTTATTGACGATGAAGAAGATAGTGAAAAAAATAGTGCTAAAAAGTTAAAAAAACTTGATAAAAGAGCACAAACTATTATTGAAGCATTTAAAATACTAGAAAAAGCAAAAAAAGATTGGCTTAAATTTGCTGCAAAAGAGACTGCAAAATCAGATGATGAAACAGATCAAATGACTTTTAATCTTGCTGTTGCATTTAAAAAGAGAATTTTAAAAGAAGCTTTATTAGATTTAGGACCAACTTCTAAATTAATTACTGAAATCGTAAAAGCAATGGAAACAGCTTTAAAATCTGATACAGGTTTTGATGGTGAATTAAAAAGATTAGAGTATAAATTACCTCTATTTAATGAAACATTATTAAAAAACCATAAAAAGATTTTAGATAATATTGTTAATTTATCAAAAGCACAAATTACAGCTATGGTTCCAGAAGCTACAATGGTTTCTTCTTATATGGAAATCAAAAAACTTTTCCAGACTAAAGAAGCTTCAAAAGGTGGCTTTGATTTAGCACCTGAAGAGTTAAAAGATGTTCTTGAACAAATCAAAAGAGGTAAACAAATTACTGATACTTCTAAAACAAGAATGGCAAAATCAAATCTTAGACTTGTTGTATCTATTGCAAAAAGATATACAAATAGAGGGTTACCATTCCTTGACTTAATTCAAGAAGGAAACATCGGTCTTATGAAGGCTGTTGATAAGTTTGAATATAAAAAAGGTTATAAATTCTCTACTTATGCAACATGGTGGATTAGACAAGCAATTTCAAGAGCAATTGCAGATCAAGCAAGAACTATTAGAATTCCTATTCATATGATTGAAACTATTAATAGAATTAATAAAATCATCAGAAAAGGTATTCAAGAAAATGGTAAAGAGCCAGATGTTGAAGAGATTGCAAAAGAAGTTGGATTACCTGTTGATAAAGTAAAACAAGTAATTAAAATTACAAAAGAGCCTGTATCTTTAGAAGCTCCTATTGGAAGTGATGATGATGGTAAATTTGGAGATTTTGTTCCTGATGAAAAAGCTCCAACACCTGTTGATAATATCATGAAAGAAGATTTACAAGGTCAAATTGATCAAATTTTAGGTCAATTAAATGAAAGAGAACAAGCAGTTATTAGAATGAGATTTGGTCTTATGGAAGATGCAAGTGATAGAACATTAGAAGAGATTGGAAAAGAACTTTCTGTTACAAGAGAGAGAGTTAGACAAATTGAATCAAGTGCTATTAAAAAACTTAAGCATCCAAAAGTAGGTAAAAACCTTAAAAATTACGTAGAAAGTTAAAAATATGAGTTTTTTTGAAGAGTGGGTTGAATTAGATTTAAATCCTATTTTATCTTTTTCATCGAATGCAAAAATAATTTATTCTAATTCTGAAGCTCAATTCTTATTAAATAGAATTAAGCAAAAAGAACTTTTTGATTTAGCTTTAACATATGCTCCAAAAACTTTTGGAGCATTAACATCTTATATTGATTTAAATATCAAAAATTATACTTTTTACGCCATAACTGTTACATATGAAAATGAAGATGAAATTCATATGAAACTTTATAAAAGTGCTATGGTAAAAAAAGAGTCTAAATTAAATATTAAAAATATCAATACAACAAATATTTTTACTTTAGTTGACTTAGCTATTTCAACAAGTAAAATAAAAAATGATATTAATTTTACAAAAAATTATGACCCTTCTATTCCTGAATTTAAATTGGATGCAAGTTCATTTATTAAAACTTTAAATAATGTTTTTGACGCATTTAAAGATAAAGAGAGTGTAACTTGTTCTATTTTATTAAAAATTGGAGAGTATATTAAAATTGATAATAAAAAATATTCTTTAATAAGTGTAGAAATTTCATCAAATGAGAAAAGCGATTTTTCTTCTATAAATACAAAAGAAAACAGCTCTTTTATTTTGACAGCAGATGAAACAAAAGTAAATATAGATTTACCTTTGATTCTTTAAATTTTCAAAGCTTTTTTTCTATAAGCTTTGAAAATAAAACTCCAAGAGGAACTATTCCTAATCCTACTATAAAAGCAATTGGTAAAAAAATCTTATTGTTATTTAAAGCAAAAAAACCAAATATTAAAATTCCATAACCTAAAACTCTATAAATAGATAAAAATCCACTTGCAGAAAAAAGAGTATTTTTAAAAGAGTTTCTTTTTACTTTTGATTTTTCATCATTTATTATCTCTTTAATTTTTTCAGGAGTTAATTCTGATTCAGGAATCTCTTCATATTCACTATATAAATCATAAGGATCATCTATTTCATCAATTTTATCCCTATCTTCAAATTGATTATTTGTTTTTGTTAAATCAAGATTTGATAATCTATTTTGAATATTATTTTTATATGATAAAAAAGAAGCAATGGTAATAAACAGTGAAGAAAAAAATGCAACTTGGGCATTTAAAAACCATAAATTATTTTGAAAAATTAAAGAGTATAAAATTATACAAAGGTCTAAAATAATAAAAACCTTTGCAAATTTTAAGATTTCAGGATTAATCTTCATCATCATCTTTATTATCAAAAGATTTATCCCCATGTTTTGCTCTATAAGCGTATCTTGGGTCATTTTCCATACCTTCATACTCTTTTTGAGCCCTTTTATATGCTTTATATACATTCATAATTGCGGCCATTATTCCCCAAGCAATTCCTAACCATAGAGTCCAAGTATATCCAGTTAATTGTTTTAAACCATATCCTATACCAAAACCTATTATAATTGCAGCAACTATTGAAATTCCTAAAGATAAGTTATCTAAAGCGATAACTTTATCTTGATGTTTTGGTTTACTATTATTTTGATTATCCATCTAATAAACCAAAATTAGTTTATAAAAGTACAACAATAATCTGTTATTTCTAATACTTTAATCTCAAAACTACAATTTGCAGGAACTTCAAAATATTCTCCAGCATTTATTGTTTCCCAGTTACTATCACCACAAGCTATTAAAACTTCAACTTTCCCCGCAATAATTTCCATATGTTCTGCATCATTTGTACCAAATGTATACTCACCTGGCATCATAATACCTAAAGTTCTTTTAACTCCATTCTCATCTATAAAAGTTCTACTTGTAACATTTCCATCAAAATAGATGTTTGCTTTTTTTGTTAATTCTACATTTTTAATTGTCATTTTTTTTCCTTTTTTTAATATTAAAAGAACAACTAGTTGTTCTTACAAATTTTTCATAACTTCAGATGCTGCATTTATACAAGCATCAATATCTTCATTTGTAATTTGAGTACAAATAAAACCAGCTTCATATTGTGAACATGCGAAATAAAAACCTTTTTTTAACATCTCGTGGTGAAATGTTGCAAATCTTTTAAAATCACAAAGACCTACTTCTTTGAAGTTTTTAGGTTCTTTTTCACAAAAGAAGAAACCAAACATACTACCTCTTGTATTGATTTGTAAAGGAATATTGTTTTCATTTGCAACTTTTTTTAAACCATTTACAAGTCTTAAAGCTTTTTCATTTAAATCAGCATACACAGAAGGATTTGCTTTTAGTTTTTTCAAACTTACTAACCCAGCAGCCATAGCAACTGGATTTCCACTTAAAGTTCCAGCTTGATAAACAGCTCCATCAGGAGATAAATGTCCCATAATTTTTTTGTTTGCAGCAAAAGCACCAACTGGCATTCCTGCACCTATTACTTTTCCAAAAGTAATAATATCAGCTTGAACTTTTAAAATTCCACTTGCACCTTTTAAAGAAGCTCTAAATCCAGTCATTACTTCATCAAATATAAGTAATGCATTATTTGCATCACAAAGTTCTCTACAAGCTTGTAAAAACTCATCACTAGCTGGAACTAATCCCATATTTCCAGCAATTGGTTCAATTATAATACAAGCAATATCAGATGAATCAGCAAAACATTTTTTTAAATTTTCAATATTATTGTATTCACATAAAAGTGTATGTTTTGTTAAATCAGCTGGAACGCCTGGACTACTTGGACTTCCAAATGTTGCCATTCCCGAACCTGCTTGAACTAAAAGTGAATCAGAGTGTCCATGATAGCACCCCTCAAATTTTACAATATCGTTTTTCCCAGTAACTCCTCTTGCAAGTCTAATTGCAGACATTACAGCTTCAGTTCCAGAACTAACGAATCTTACTTTATCGATATTATCGAACATATCAACGATTTCATTTGCTAATTGTGTTTCAAGTAAAGTAGGAGCACCAAAAGATAAACCTTTTTTTGCAGTTTCAATAACTGCATTTTCAATATCTTTGTCGCAGTGACCAAAAATAAGTGGTCCCCAGCTTTGTACAAAATCTAAATACTTATTTCCATCTATATCAAATAAATAAGCACCCTCCCCTTTCTCAATAAAAGGTGGCGTTCCTCCAACACTTTTAAAAGCTCTAACTGGTGAATCAACTCCTCCTGGAATTACTCCACAAGCTTCTTCATAAGCTTTGATTGATTTATCAAACATTCATATTCCTATTAATCATTTATTAGCGGAATTATAATATAATCGCGCTATGAGAATTATTATACTAGCCTTTATTATTTCAATATCTTTACATTTTTTCTTATTTAAGACATATAAAATGGAAGAGTATCCCAAAAATACCAAAACGGAAGAAAAAGTTATTGAAAAATCAGATGTAAAATTTGTAAAAATAAAAAAAGAAGAACCAATAATAAATAATCCTGTTGAAAAAAAAGTTGAACCTAAAGTAGAATCTGTAAAACCCAAAAAAGAGATTGTAAAAAAAGAAGTAATACAAAAAGAGATTCAAAAAAAAGTTGATAATACCAAAAAAGTTGATGTTGTAAAATCTAAAGATTTACAAAAAAAGATATTAAACGAACAAATTGTAAATAAAGAAGAGTCTTTACAAGATAAAACTTTAGAAAATTTTTTATCTCAAAAAGAGCCAGTAAATAAAGAAATTTTAAATGAACTTCAAAAATTATATGGTGAAGAATATGATAAATTTACAAAAGTACAAAAAGCTTATTTAGAGAAAAATTTAAGTAATTTTCAAACTATCACGCAAAGAGTTTTAACTAGATTAGGTTATCCTCCACTTGCTGCAAAACTTAAAATTGGTGGAGTAAATGTAATAGAATTTATGTTTCATCCAGATGGAAGTATTACAAATTTAAGGGTTATTAGTTCTTCGGGATATGCTGTTTTAGATGATTATTCCCTTGAATTAATAGAAATTGCATATAAAGATTATCCAAAACCTCAAACATCTACGAAATTAAGATTTAATGTACAATATAGATTATATTAAGGAAAACAATGACAATAAGTGAAATTAAAAACTATTTTTATAGACTTTTTAAAGGTAAAAGTTCATTTGCTGTTGTATTTTGGCTTTGGTTTATATCTATATCTTTTTTGATTGAACTTTTTTTTGAAACAATTTTTATGGATAGTATTTATGCCCAAAATAGAGAAAACTATACTGAGTTTTTTGTATATCTTATTCTTTTAATTTATTCATTTACGATTTTTTTAATAATTTTTAGAACAGCAAATGAATATAAAGGCTCAAAAATATGGTCATTTTTATCAAAAGTATTAGTGAGCATAAATTTATTTTTTTCTATTAACTTTTTTATAGAAGTTACTAAATTTTATTTTTATGAAGATTATCTTTTAGAAAAAGAAATATCAAGTTTTAGAAAAAGTTTACCAATGCAAATAGATATGAATAGTACTTTAATTGATATATATAAAGAAGAGAAAAATATCTATTATAAGTACCAACTTGTAGAAGTTTATTTAGAAGATAATGTTCTAAGAAATAGATTTAAAAAACAAATACAAAACTCTTTGTGTGAAGATTCTGACACTTTGGATTTATTAAAAAAAGATTATATTTTGGATTATAAATACGTAAATGAAAAAGAAGAAGAGATAATAAATATCCAGACAGATAAAAAAACTTGTGGTGATTCAATTTATGATTTAGAAATCTTAAGTAAGGTATTAGACAAACAGGAAAAAATTTAAATTTTCCCTGTTAAATTTTTTTATAATTTTCTTTCGTAATTATACAAACTCATATATCTAAATGCTAAAAGATTTTCCAAAATAGCAAAAGTTACAATAAAGTTTATAAAAGAACTTCCACCATAAGAAAATAGTGGTAGTGGAATCCCAACAACTGGTGCAAATCCAATAACCATCAAAATATTTACACTCATATTAAAAAATATTAAAAGCCCTAATCCGGAAGCAAAAACCCTGACTATATAATCATCTTTAAAATAATAATTCATACTAAGAAGATGTATTATTATTAATGCATACAAAAATATTAAACCAATAGCACCCAAAAATCCATATCTTTCTACAAAATATGCAAAAATAAAATCACTTGTAGCAATTGGTAAAAATTTTAACTGAGCTTGAGTAGCTTCACCACTTTCTTTTCCAGTAAGTCCACCTGAACCAATAGCAATAATAGATTGCTGAACATGGTAACTTGGCTCTTCAGAAACAAAATCTGTGATTCTTTTTTTCTGATAATCTTTTATTAAATATGTGTAAATAAAAGGTGAACTTAACCCTATTACGACAACAATAGTTGCCCAAATTTTCCAATTTACACCAACAATAAATAAAACTCCATAACCTACTAAAAGTAAAACAAGAGCTGTTCCTAAGTCTGGTTCTTTTGCAATTAAAAAAAATGGTAACAAAATATAAAAAGAAAAATAGCAAAAATCTAAAAAATTATAACCATTTTTAGGCGGTGGTTTATGTTGAATTAAAAATCCAAGCATTAAAATAAACACTGGTTTTATCAGCTCAGATGGCTGAATTGTGGTATCTAAAATTGGTATATGAATCCATCTTGTAGCACCTAATTTACTGACACCTATAAATTCAACTGCAAGTAATAAAATAATACCAAACCAATACAATGTAGGAATAAGTCTAATTTTTTTTCTGATTGGTAAAATAAAAACTATCATAAATGCAAAAATAGAAATCGTGTAATATACTAACTGTTTATTAGCTAACCTTTCGTTTGTTTCACCAATTAAATGGTATGATATGAATATCAAAGGTAAAACAAATATTATTAACAAATAATCAAAATGGGAAATAATTCTTTTATCAAATAAACGCATAATGAAAGAGTATCTAAATATGTATAAAAATTTTATTGTTTCTGAAACAAATAGGCTAGATAAATTTCTAGCATTAAATATTGATGCTTCAAGAAATCAAATTGAACAACTAATCAAAAAAGAGTATGTAAAAGTAGATGGTAAGATTGTTTCTAAAACAGGTCTTAAACTAAAAGAAAACCAAAGTGTTGATGTTTTTTTCCCTGAAGCTGAGTTAAATCCTATTAAAGATGAAAAGTTTGTAAAAGAGTCTTTAGAAGATAAAAATGTTGAAATTATTTATGAAGATGATGATATTTTAGTTGTAAATAAACCATACAATCTGACAGTACATGACGCTCCAAGTGTTAAAGATGCAACTTTAGTTGATTGGTTAAAACTAAATAATATTTCATTATCTACAATTAGTGGAGAAGAAAGACATGGTATTGTTCATAGACTTGACAAAGGAACAAGTGGTGTTATGGTTGTTGCAAAAACAAATCAAGCACATGTAGGACTCTCTAAACAACTAGAAGATAAAACAATGGGTAGATATTATTTGGCAATAGTTGATATGCCACTAAAAGATAATATAATAATTGATAAATCAATAGCAAGAAGTCAAAATAATAGACTAAAAATGGCAATAGATGAAAATGGAAGAAATGCAAAATCTGCATTTTATAAACTTTCATTAAGTAATAAAGAGAATTTTGAATTAATAGCAGCAAAATTATATACAGGAAGAACTCATCAAATTAGAGTTCACTTAAGTTCGATAAATAGGCATATATTGGGGGATAATTTATATGGTTTTAAGGGCGAATTAAATAAAATAAACAGATTTTATTTACATGCTTATTATCTTTATTTAACTCATCCTATTTCAAATAAGCAAATGAGATTCAAAGCAAATTTACCAAAAGATATGGAAGAATTTCTAAATAACAATTTTCAAGGGGAGAATATAAATGACAAACTTAATGAAAACAACATCATTAGCTACTTTAATACTTTTATTTAGTGGTTGTACTAATGTAATGGATACTTTAAATCCAGCTTCTGCACCAAAAGTAGATAACTCTATTGAAGTAGTAAATTATAGTTCTATAAAATCTATTCCTGATATGGCAAATATAGGTTTTGAATGGGAAAAAGTAAGTGACCCAAGAGTTATTGGTTACAATTTTTACAGAACTGAACTAAGTAAAGATGCAAATGAATTAAAACTTGTAAAAGTACTTGATAGCAAATATGCAACTCACTATGTTGATAAAGGACTAGAGCCTAAAACAAAATATGCTTACCAAATATCTTCAATAACTCAAGGGGGAGTTGAGTCAAGAACAACTGATGCTTATATCGTAGAAACTCTTCCAAGAATTGTACCTGTTGATTTTATGCAAGCTATTTCTAATTTACCTCATAGTGTAAAATTAATTTGGAGACCACATCCTGATAAAAGAGTAGGATATTATAGAATTGAAAAATATAATACATTACTTAATGAATGGATACTTTTAAAAACTATAAACGAAAGACTTCAAGCGGAATATGTTGATACTGGTTTAGATAATAATACAAGTTACAAATATAGAATTAAAGCCTTTAGTTTTGATGATGTTGAGTCAGCTCCAACAAAAGTTGTTGTTGGAAAAACAAAAGCTCTTCCAGCAGCACCTACAAATGTTAGAGCATCAAATAATGAACCTAAAAGAATCGTTTTATCTTGGAATGCATCTCCAACAGCAGATGTTGTAAAATATGAAATACACAGAAGTGGATTTAGTGCTTTTGGATATTCAAAAATAAAAGAAGTTAATGCAAATACTTTTGAATACACAGATACAACAGAAAATAGTAGTAAATCTTACTATTATAAAATCATTGCCGTTGACAAAGATGGTTTAGAAAGTGACTCTAATTCTGTTCAAGGTATGAGTTTTAATAATATTTTTAATACAAACTCTAACTTCGCAAAACTTGAACAAAATATGGTTGATTCAAAATTACAAAAAATAAAATTATAATAAGAAGATAAATGCCACATATAGTATTTGAAAAAAAAGATTTAATTACAACTCCATCACAAAAAGATGGAGTAGATTTTAAGTTTATTGCAAAATCATACAACTTTACGCAAAAAACTAGAAAAACTGAATATAGAATTGCTTTAGAGCATGAAAATAAAGAGTTTTTATTATCACTAAAACCTAAAAATGATGATTTTATGATTAAAGCTGATAAAGTAACTAGAATATCACCTGTTACTTTGGTAAAAAATGCGTTAAATGCCTATGTAAATTTAAATGATGCAAATGTTTTATTTTCAAATACAAATAATTTAAAACAAAAAGAAGAGATAATAAATAAATATCTAAAAGATATTAACTATTTTGTAGATGAATTTAATACAGATAAAGAGATTCAAATAGAAATTGGTTTTGGAAGTGGAAGACATCTTTTACACCAAGCGAAAGAAAATCCACATATCCAGTTTATCGGTCTTGAAATTCATTATCCATCAATTGAACAACTATTAAAACAACTAGAAATTCAGAATATTACAAATGTTTTAGTTGTAAATTATGATGCAAGACTTTTTATGGAATTTATTGAATCAAATAAAGTTGGAAAAATATTTGTGCATTTCCCTGTTCCTTGGGACAAAAAACCACATAGAAGAATTTATTCAAATGAGTTTGTAAATGAAGCGCTAAGAGTTTTAAAAGTTGGTGGAACTTTAGAGCTTAGAACTGATAGTAGAAAATATTTTGATTTTTGTACAGAAGTTTTAACAAATCTTCCAAAAGGAAGAATTACAATTGATATTAATAAAGATTTAGCAGTATCAAGTAAATATGAAGATAGATGGAAAAAACAAGGTAAAAATATTTATGATGTTGTATTAGAAGCTTTTAATATTGATGAAAATATTAACTTGAATTTTGATTTTTCTTTTGATTTTAAAATAGATTTTAATAAAATATTAAAAGACATTCCAACAAAATCATTGATTGAAAAAAACTATTTTATACATGTAGAAGAACTTTATACTATTGAAAATAGAGATAATTCAGGACTTATAAAAATAACAATGGGAAATTTTGATAGACCTGTTACAAAATATATTTATGTTAATGAAGGAAATGTTTCTTATTACCAAGGAAATCCACTTCCTACAAGTTCAAATATAAATGCACATGAAAAATTAAAAGAGATTTTAAGTAAATGATAGAAGCAAAAAATATTTATCTTTCATATGATGACAATAAATA
The DNA here is from genome assembly GCA_028681275.1 of Aliarcobacter sp. Classification (GTDB taxonomy): domain Bacteria; phylum Campylobacterota; class Campylobacteria; order Campylobacterales; family Arcobacteraceae; genus Aliarcobacter. The sequence goes on along the minus strand of JAQUIV010000009.1, from coordinate 14,786 downwards.
TGTTATTAAAAAAGGGAATTTTTCTATAAAACCTAAAGAATTTATTTTTATAGGTGGAAATTCTGGAAGTGGGAAATCAACACTTTTAAAATCATTTTATGGAGATATTCCTCTAAAACATGGTAGTTTGAAGATAGAGAATCAAGAAGTTTTTGGAATAAGAGGTAAAAAATTAAGAGTTTTAAGAAAAGATATTGGTATTATTTTTCAAGATTATAAACTAATAAATGAGTTTACTATCGAAGAAAATATTATGATTCCACTTAAAATAAATGGTTATTCTGATGAAATTTCAAAAGACCAAGCAAATAAATTGTTAGCTCATGTAAGACTTTCTCATAGAGCTGGTTATTATCCAAATGAGTTAAGTGGTGGTGAGCAACAAAGGGTTGCGGTAGCAAGGGCACTAGCTCATAATCCAAAAATAATAATAGCAGATGAACCAACAGGAAATCTTGATGATTTTTCAGCTGAAGTTGTATGGAACTTATTAAAAGGTGCAAATGAACAATTAGGAATTACTATTGTTGTTGTAACACACAGAGTTCCAAAAAATCTAGGAATTAAATTTAGACAATTATCTATTGAGGATGGAATTATTTATGAAGTTTCTTAAGAATTTGTTTGCTTTTTTAATTCCTTTACTTTCAATGTTAATTACATTTTCTATATTTTTATTAATAGATAATGTTGTTGATAATTATAAATCAAAGATCTCAAGGGATTATTCTATAATTATAGTTACAACTACTCCATTAGAAAAAGATGCAATTAAAGAATTAGCTGGTATTAAAGTAGAAAAAATACAGAATTTACCAAATGATAAAATTATTTCAACTATTCAATCTAATTTATCAGAGACTTCTATTGAATTATTAAAGCAAAAACTTCCAAATTTTTATCAAATTTATTTAGAAATTTTTCCAACAACTAGTGAATTGGACGATATTAAACAAACTTTATTACAAAATAAAAATGTAAAAAAAGTTGAAGTTTTTTATAAAAATCATAATCAAATATATTTACTTTTAGTTTTATTAAATAGTGTTTCATTTATTTTATTTTTTATTATTACAATTTTTGCAGTAATTATTATTGCAAAACAAATAAAACTTTGGTTCCATGAACATAGTGTTAAAATATCTATTTTAAGGCTACATGGTGCTTCTATTTTATATAGTGCTTCATCAATATTAAATTATGCATTATTAAGTTCGTTGTTATCCTTTTTAATTTCGGCTGCATTTTTATATTATGTTTCAAATAATATGACGGTGTTATTTCCAATAGAATTACACGAAATAGTAGATATTGATATAAATATATTTATTGAATTAGTAAAAATATTTTTATTATCATTTAGTATTTCTACATTTACAATATTTGGTGTATTACTAAAATATAAGATAACTAATGACTAAAATAGTTTTTTTATTAATAGTATTTATAAGTGCTATTTTTGCTGCTTCTAATATTGATCAAAAAATACAAACAAATAAAGAAAAACTTGATTCAAGTAGTGATAAAAGAGATAGTACCTCTTTAAAAATAAAAGAGTTAGCTGAACAAATTGAGAGTCAAAATACAAATATCACTAATATAGAAAAAGAGATAAAACAGATAAATTCAGATATTGATGAACATCAAAAACTTTTAGAAGAAGCTAAAGGTAAGTTAGATGACCTTAAATCAAAATCATCTGAATTAATAAGAGAAAAAACTAGTAGTGAAGAACAAATTGTAGATACTATCATTGAAGAGTTTTCTATTTCAATTGCTGTGAAATTGGTATCTGAAGATAGTTTACAAGAGTTAATAGATAGTGAAATTTATACTTTATTATCTCAACATTCAAAAGACAAAGTTTTAAAATTAAATACAAGTTATAGTAGTTTATCTGCAAATACAAAAAACAATCAAAAAGATATAGACAAAATATCTTCTTATATTGATGATAGACAAAAAACAAAAGATAAATTAACTGTTTTAAAAGAAAAACATTCAAGTTCACTTGCTAGTTTAGAACAACAACATAAATCTTATCAAGAAGAGTTAAATAAAGTTGCAAAAGAACAAGAATCATTAAAAAATCTTCTTTCTGAACTAAATATTCTAAAACAAGAAGAAGCAAAAAAAGCTGAAGCAGCAGTTGCAGCAGCAGAAGAAGAAAAAAGAAAAAAACTACAAGCTCTTTTATCTCAAAAAAGAGCCATGCCTAATAATAGTGATGCAATAAGAGAAGATGTTGTTGATGATTCTTCACCACAAGATGAAGTTCAAACAGCTGATGTAAGAAATCAAAAATATGCAAAAAATCTAAATCTTGATGTAAAAAAAATTGGTTCTTCAACAGATGGAGTTACTATAATAAAATATAAAGGTGAAAAAACTATTTCACCCCTAAAATCATTTAAAGTAGTTAAGAATTTTGGAACATATTATGACCCTGTTTATAAAATTAAATTGTTTAATGAATCTATTGTTTTAAAAAGTGAAGAAAATAAAGCAAAAGTTGTTTCTGTTTTAAATGGAAAAGTTGTTTATGCAAAAAAGAATGCTGGAATGCTTGATAATGTTGTTATTATTCAACATGAAAATGGTTTACATACAATTTATTCTCATTTAGATGAAATCTCTCCTACTTTAGTTGTAGGAAAATGGATACAACAAGGTTATGTTGTAGGTCGTGTTAACAATACTTTAATGTTCCAAGCTACAAAAGATTCTGCTCATATTGACCCAAAAGATTTATTTAAAATCTAATGAGATTATTTATTGATGGAGATGCTTTTCCAAATTTATTAAAAGTTATAATTTTAAGGGCAATAGAAAAACAAAAAATAGATACAATTGTAGTTGCAAATAAAAAGATAAATATAGGCACTTCTAATTATATAAAATATATAATTGTTGACCAAGGTGCTGATGAAGCTGATGATAAAATAGTTGAAATGTTAGAAGAAAATGATTTGGTAATTACAGCAGATATTCCTCTTGCAGATAGAACTATTGAAAAAAATGCCCATGCAATTGACCATAGAGGGGCTATGTACACAAAAGATAATATAAAACAATATCTAGCAATTAGAAATCTTATGCAAGAGATAAGAGATAGTGGCGAAATGACTAAAGGTCCAGCACCTTTTAGTCAAAAAGATGCTCAACAGTTTGCAAATTCATTTAATGCTTTTTTGCAAAAATATAATAAAAACTAAGGATATACCATCATTTTACTAGACCAATCAACAAAAAATCAATTTAGAATTTTTTGTAAAGAAAACAAAATAGAAGATATGGAATTAGCTGTTAAATACTTTATTGTATTTGGTGGTTTAAACATAAAAATAGATACAACAAAACCTCTACTTGAACTAATAGAAAAACATATTTTAGATAATTATTTGCAATTAAGAAATGAAATACATAGTTTAACTGGTGGTTATAAAGTTGATCATGCTATTTTAACAGGTGTTGCGCAAGGTGATAGAAGAACAAATTCATCATTTAAAAGAGCATTTGTTAGTTTTGAAGAGGGTTCAAGATGTGTTGAAAATCTTATTGATAGAGGAATTATTGAAATAGAATCTTCACAACATCATTTAGCAAATAAAAGAGGTGATGATAAAGTTGCTAGAAAACTTCTTTTTACAACTCCATTTTTAAGATTTTGGTTTGCTTTTGTTTCTCCTATTTATAAAGGTATAAAAGAGAAAAACTACAAAGAGTTTTATACCCTTTTTGAAAATAAAGAGGCTGAATTTGGAAACTTTGTTTTTGAAGAGTTATCTATGGAATTTATTAGAGATTTATTTGAAGAAGATTCTATAAAACAGTTTGGAAAATATTGGGATGAAAAAAGGGAAATAGACCTTGTTGCTAAAACAACTTCTGGAAAAATTATTGCTGGAAATTGTAAATATATAAACTCAAAAATCAAAAAAAATGAATTAAATAAACTAAAAGAAGATTGTAATGCAATTGGTTTAAATGTTGATTATTTTGTAATATTTAGTAAAAATGGGTTTTCAAGTGAGTTAAAATCACAAAAAAGTGAAACTCTTCGACTATTTACGCCAAAGAGCTTTAAGCTATTATTAGCTTAAACCTCACTCATTCTTATTTCAAACTCTTTATTCATAACATCAAGTTTAATTTGAAGTTCTTCTAATAAAGCAAATTTATCTTCTATCTCTTTTTCAATTTTTGGAATATCTCTTGATAGTTTTACCCTTGCATCTTCAAGAGCATCTTCAAGTTTTTCCATTTGTTCTTCAATTTCTTGCATCTGTTTTTTAATTGGTGCAGTGGCTTTAGATTTTTCTGCAACAATTGCAGCTCTTAGTTTTTTGCTCTCTTTTTTGTTTACTTTTGGTTTTTCAACTTTTTTCTTTTCAACAGTTTCATCTTCATCCCAACCAATTTTTTCTAAAAATTCATCATAAGTTCCATTAAAATAATCAGCTCCATCGTTTGTAAATACAATTAATCTATCACAAACAGCTCTTAATAAATCTTCACTGTGCGTTACAATAATACAAGAACCAGGGAAAGCTTTTATTGCATTTGTAAGTGCATCAATTGAATCCATATCAAGGTGATTTGTAGGCTCATCTAGGAAAAGTAAATTTACATCTTTTGCTATGATTTTTCCAAGCATTACCCTACTTTTTTCTCCTCCTGAAAGAAGTGAGATTTTCTTTTTAGCATTATCACCACTAAACATCATCAACCCAGCAATTCCTCTAATAGTTGATTCTGGAAGTTTTACATTTGTAGAATGAATTTCATCCATAATTGTATTATTTTTGTTTAAGTGAGAAATATTTGTTTGCCCAAAGTGTCCAAAAACTGTACTTGTATGATAATCAATAGTTCCAGTTAAAGCTTTTAATTCCCCTGCAATTACATTTAGTAAAGTTGATTTACCTTTACCATTTTTCCCAATGATTCCTAAAGTTTCACCTTTACTTAATGCAAAAGAGATATCTTTAAATAATATATTTTCAGGTGTATATCCAAAACTTACATCTTTTACTTCAAGTAAAAATTTAGCTGCTGTTTCTTTAAAATTAAAATCAAAATCAAGATTTGCATCATATTGTAAATCATCCATAACTTCCATTTTTTCAAGGATTTTTACTTTTGATTGAGCTAGATTTGCAGTTGCTGCTCTTGCTTTATTTTTTGCAATAAACTCTTCAAGTTCTTTGATTTTTTTCTCTTGAGCTATTTTTTGTTTTTCATAATGCTCTTCATTGTTTGCTAATAATTCATAAAATTTATGTGTGCTTCCTTGAATCATAAACGCACTTTTTCTAATAATTCCCATTGTGTGAGTACAAACACTATCCATAAAATCTCTATCATGAGTGATTAGAATTACTTCACCCTCAAAAGATTTTAAAAAGGCTTTTAGCCATCTAATAGATAAAATATCCAAGTAGTTTGTAGGCTCATCTAGTAATAACATATTTGGTTCTGTTAAAAGAAGTTTTGCTAAGTTAATTCTAATTTGATAACCACCTGAAAACTCTTTTGGAGCTTTTTCTAAATCTTCTTGAGAAAATCCAAGTCCAAATAAAATTTTTTCAGCTTTATAGATGTTATATTTATCATCTTCACCTAAAGCTAAAGCTGTTTCTTCTATTAAAGTTTTTTCTGTAAAGTCAAAATATTGCTTTAAAGCACCAATTTTATAATTTTTAGGAAGTGCAATTTCACCACCATCTGGCTGTTCTTCCCCTAAAATTAATTTAAAAAGTGTTGATTTTCCACTTCCATTTCTTCCTACAAGTCCAACTTTATTTCCAGCATTTAATCTTAAATCTAAATTGCTATAAAGCTCGTTTGTTGGATAACTTTTTGATATGTTTACTAGTTCTATCATTTTTTTTCTTTTATGTGATTTTTATTTTTTAAGGCTACGATTATACGATAATGTGGGTTATATGTTGATTAGAGTTTAAATAAAAAAAGGCAAGAAGAATAAACCCCTTGCCTTTTAATATCAAAATAAAAACTAATTAGTGTAAATCAGCGTTTAATTTAACTTCTCTTGTACTTCTCATAGCAATAGTTTGACCATTTGAAGAGTTAACTCTAAAGTGAACTCCGTTTACTCCAATAAAATCACTACCTTTCATAACATTAGTAATAGTTTTACCTGGATTTATCTCTTTTAATTGCTCAACTGCTTTATCAGATAATGCTATTTTAGTTCCAGGAAGAATTGTAACACCAGCATCTAAAATACAACTATCACCAATTGCAGTTCCTGTACAAGAGTTTGCACCTAAAAGTGTGTTTTCTCCAATAGTAACAGGTACTCCATCTGTTCCAGATAAAACTCCAAGAATTGAAGCTCCTCCACCAACATCAGATCCAGCTCCAACAACTGCTGAAGAAGAAATTCTTCCCTCAACCATTACAGAACCTAAAGTTCCAGCATTGAAGTTAATATAAGCAGCTCCTGGCATTACAGTAGTTCCAGCTGCTAATTGAGCTCCCATTCTAACTTTTGAAGTCTCTAAAATTCTTGTGTTATCAGCAGGGATAATGTGTTGTAAGAATCTTGGGAATTTATCAACCATATCAATAGTTGGGTATTTTCCTGAAAGTTTTAATACGATTTCATTTGCTCTTAACCAGTCAAGTTCAATTGGTTGATTTCCAACCCAAGCGCAGTTGTGTAATTTACCAAATGCACCAGTTAAATTTAAGCTTCTTAAAGCTGCTTTTCCAGTTGAAAGTGCATATAATTTTAAATATACAGCTTCTGTTGACTCAGGAGCTACATCTTCAAAAATAAATACAACTCTATAATCATCAGCAGTTAAACCAGAATCAATTGGTAAAGATGCAAGTGTTGAAATAACTTGAACATTTTTATGTGCATCACCTTTTGCTTCAGGAATAAATGGTCTAAAAGCTTCAATACAAGAAGTTAAAAACTCATCTGAAATTTTACATACTAACTCTGATTTTGAAGTATCTACATTCTCACCAGCTACTTTTAAAGCATTTAATAATACAGCTGCACTTCCAAAATTTTCATTCCAATTTATTAAAGGGAAAGTTGCTTGTAATATTTTATCTTTATTAATTTGTCCTCTATCTACTTTTGCAATACCAAATCCGATTGGATTTTTGTACCATGATTGTGATTGAATATCATCTACTAATTGTTTGAATTCTTCTTTTGTATAAGCCATTAGTTCTCCTATTAATTTTTGATTTATTTTACAACAAAGAAGACTAATTTTAGGTTAATTTAGTAAATTGTATCCATATCTATTGAAGCATTTGGGCTTTGAATGCTATGAAGTGCATTTAAAAGTGCTTTTATATTGTTTGAACGAACAAGGATTTCATATCGATATTTATTTGCCATTTTAAAAATAGGACTTTGCCCAAATCCTACAACTTCAATATCTTTATTTGCTTTTAAAACATGAACATAAGAATCCATTTCATCTTTTATTTTAAGTCCATTTGCATGGGAAAATGTAATTTTTGCCATCTTTAAAAATGGTGGATAAAGCTCTTGTCGAAACTCTAATTCACTCTCTAAAAACTCTTTATAATTTGAATCATTTAAATAGTGATTAAAAAACTCTTCATTTTTTGTTTGAATTATTACTTCACCCTCACCTTTCCGTCCACTTCTTCCTGATATTTGAATAAGTAATGAAAGAGCTTTTTCTCTGGCTTTATAAGAATTCATATTTAAAACTGAATCAATTCCTAAAACAACAGCAAGTTTTACATTGTGATAATCATGCCCTTTTGAAAGCATTTGAGTTCCAACTAAAATATCAATTTCACCTTTGTTAAACTCATTTAATATGGTTTTTAATTGGCTATTTGTTTTTATTTGGTCACGGTCGAATCTTTTTATAACTTTTTGAGGAAATAACTCTTTTAATTCCTCTTCAATTTGAGCAGTTCCAACTCTTAGGTTATGAATTATTCCACTATGGCAAGAGGGACAAGTTTCTGGAATTTGTTGAGCATATCCACAATAGTGACATTTTAAAGCCAAATCATTTTTATGTAAACTCATAGAAACTGAACAATAAGGACACTCAACTGATTTTCCACAAGTTGTGCAAATTTGATATTTAAAGTTTGCTCTTGTTGGCAAAAATACAATTACTTGATTTCCACTATTTATAGTTTTTGCTATTTTATCTATGATTTTATTTGATAAATTTGCATCACTATCGTCAAAACTATAAGATTTATTTGTATCATGGTAAGTTGATTCAAGTCTAAAAAATGGGATTTTATGAAATGAACTTGCACTTACAGTTGCACTTCCTAAAACTAGTTGAATATCAAACTTTTTTGCCATATAAATAGCTAAATCTTTTGTATGAAATCTAGGTTTTGAATCACTTTTATAAGATTCATCATGTTCTTCATCAACCACAATTACACCTAAATCTGAATATGGCAAAAATAGAGCTGACCTAGCACCTGCAATTAATTTTATAGTTCCCTCTTGAAGTCCATGTAAAATCTCGTCTTTTTTCTTTTTTGTAATTTTTGAGTGCCAAATAGCTACACTTTTTTTAAAAACTTTTTCAAGTCTTTTTTCCATTTGAGGAGTTAGGGAAATTTCAGGCATTAATAAAATTGCTTGTTTATTTTGGTTTAAATGTTCTTCTATGATTTTTATATAAACTTCTGTTTTTCCAGCACCTGTATTTGCAAAAAGTAAAGCTTGCTTTTTTTCATCTAAAAATCTTTTTGCTTTTTCTTGCTCTTGGGATAAAACTATTTTACTATCAAACTTCTCTTCATCTAAAACTTTTACGATATTTTTATCAAAACAGTTATAAACACTTAAAGCTTCACCTAAAGAACAAACATAATACATAGACACAAAAGTGGCAATTAGAAGCATTTTTTCATCAAAATACTCATTCGTAACTTCAGAAATATTTGTACACTTAAAAGTTGGTTTTTCAACCTCTTTTATTACAACTGCTTCATCTAAATTTTTTCTTTGTTGAAGTTTTACTTTTACTTTAAAACCTATTTCTATTTTTTCTTCACTTTGAAAAGTTAGATTATTTAAAGGTGATTTTAAAAGGGCTAATTCATAATAAAACATTAGTTAATCTCTTTGCATAATTCAACACTACTTTTACATAAAAACTTTTCATTTTCAAATGAAAATTCAATATTTTTATCAGTTGAAAAATAAAAAGTATAAGAATTATTTGATATTTTTGCCCACATTCCAGACTCTTTTTTTGTGTTATTTGTTGAGATTATTGAAAAATCTATTACTTTTGAGAAAAGTTTTTCTCCGCTACTATTCAAAGTAGCTTCATCCAAAGAGTCTATTTCTTGATTATTTGAAAGTAAAATATTTTTACTTTTTTGATTAACAATTCCATTTTGGATTAAAGCTAATTGAGATTTTAAAGTAGTTATGTTTTTATTATAATTTAAATTTGTAAATTTAGGGATAGCAAAAGAGATAACAATAGCTATTAAAATTATAGCTATTATCACTTCTAATAGGGAAAAACTTCTAATTTTAAAACCTTGAAAGTTTATTTGTAATTTCTTCTACATCTTTTTTAAATACATGATATTCCTGAGATAATCGCAAATATGCTATCAATAAATCTTTAGTATCATTATTTTTCTCTAAATCGAGATATTTTGAAAGTTCTGAATATATATTTTCATCGATAGTTATAGTATATGCCATATTATTTATATGAAATGTCACTTCTTTATTCACTATTTCGTGCCTTTATTAACGTTAATGTACTATCTATTCTTAGAAACATATCCTGATTGTTTCTTATTAGTTCATCATTTTCATTTTTCATAGAATCTAATTCTTGTTGTAATGACTGATTCTCTAATCGCAATCTATCATAGTCGTGAATTAATTTATCAATTTTAGTATTTAGTGTTTCTATTATTTCCATGTATATATTTTATCTAAAAATTTCTACTATTAGAATTTAAATTACACTTATTATTATATTTTTTTCTCATTTACAAAGATTTTAGCAACTTCATACAACATTGCAACTGATTTTCCCCATTGAGAATAATCATTTACATCATCAATGTCTATTCCAAAACTCTCTGATATTTTTTGAATTAATTTTTTTTCATTTAAATTAAAAGTGTGGTCAATATGAATTAAAATCATTAATTCTAAAATTACTATTCGTTTACTTGATTCTGATTTGAAATCATTTAATATTTTGTCTAAACTAAAATTATCAAAATCAAAAGAATCCAAATTTTCGATTCCCATTTCTGTACAATATTCTAAAATAATCTCTTCTTCTTTTTGCCCGTATTTATTGTCAATTCGTGCAAGATAGTGAGCTAATTGTAAAAAAGAGAACTTCTCTTTTGCTTGTAATTTCATTAATAACATCTTATATTTCCTATTTGTATATATTATTATTTTAATAAAAATTGGTTAACAATCAATAAATGAATATCTATTGTTTTTCTCATATAACACAACTTTTACCTGCCCTTTTTGCTTCATATAAAGATTGATCAGCTCTTGAGATTAAATCATCAATACTATTATCTCCAGCTTGATAATATGAAGTTCCTATACTTATTGAGAAACTAAACTCCTTTGTTTTATTGTATTCATCTATGCTATCAAAAATTTTATTTGCAACTAATCTTGCATTTGAAATATTTGTATTAGGTAATAAAATTATAAATTCATCTCCCCCAAATCTAACTACTAAATCGCTTTCTCGAATACTTAGTTTTGCTATTTTTACCAACTCTTTTATTACAATATCACCAATTTCATGTCCAAAAGTATCATTTATGATTTTAAAATCATCCAAATCAAGTAACAATAAAGATAAATCTTTATTTTCTCTTTTTACAATTTTTAGATATTCAAATGAAAATTCATTTAAATATCTTCTATTGTATGCTCCGGTTAAGGGGTCTGTATTTGCCAGTCTTTCTTGATATATTCGTTTTGTCTCTTCTAAAACTAACTTATTTGTTCTTCTATCTAATTCAATAATCATATTATTGAAGTTACAACTTAATCTATCAATTTCAAAAACACCACAAGATTCAAGATTTTTTATATCTTTTTTCATTCCTAAGTTTTTTGTGAATTCTATAATTTTTAATAGTGGTTGGTTGATTCTATCAACAAACTCTTTTGCTTTAAATGATATATAAAAAAAGAATAACATATAAAAAATCAATACCGCAAACACCATAATGTATGCTAATTTTTCATAATATTTTCCAAGATTCTGGATTCCTTCTAAAATATTATCTTCAGAAATAAAAGCAACCACATAGGTTGAGTTTTTTACTACTTTGATAGAAAACAGAAGATAATTTTTCTTATTTATTACTATTTTATTGAGATTTTTTTCTTTTATAATTTCTTTGAAATAATTTACAATTTTCAAATCTTGATGATTTAAAATATTTATTTTGTTTTCTTGTAGATTTAATACATTATTTATCTCTTCATCAACAAATAATATCTTTCCGGAATTATCAATTATAATAATTTTACCATTGTAAGGAAGTTTCATTTTAGAGAAATGATTGATTGAATAATCTGAGGATTCTTCACCTATTGTTTGTGAATGATTTTCTACAATTAAAGAGATAGAATTTTCTACATCATTTAATAAAAAGTTTGTACTTTTATCAATCATGTTTTTATTTATCAAGAAATAAAAACATACTAAAAACAACTCTATTAAAAATATAGAAATAAGCGATGTTCTTAAATAATTTTTATAAAGTACTCTTTCTAAAGTTATTTTTTTCATACTAAAGCCTTTAAGTGTAGCTTTTATAGGAAATATATTATCATAACTTTGTGATAAAATGAATACTTTATTGTTCAAATTTTATCAAATAATTTTTTATTCCATCTCTAATGACATCAAATACATATCTTCGCCATCAATTACTTTGACATTTACACTTTGACATTTTGGACATGAGAACTCATGTTTCTCCAAAGTTGATTGGGTATTACAATCAAAACAATCAATGACTATTTTTTGATGATTTATCAAAAAAACTGCGTCATGGCAGACTGTTTGTTCTTTAAAAGTATCAAAAGCAGTTTGAAGTAAATCAGGCTCAACTCCACTCAAAACTCCAATTTTTACTACTACTTTTGTAACTTTAGAAGCTTCATTTACTCTTGCGTGTTCTTCACAACTTTCTAATAATGATTGAACTACTGAATATTCATGCATATACTTTCTCCTTTAAAAATGTTCCATTTGTTAAAGGAACCAATTAACAAATCCTTGGAAGCAATTCACCCGTTGGTGTATCTAAAAATCTTTTTGTTCCCCAAGCACTATTTAAAACAACTTTTTGTGGATATTGTTCTGTTACTGTTCCAATAATACAAGCATTAGAGGCTTGTGCAAATGTATGTAAAACTTCGATAGCTTTTGGAGCATCATTTTTATCAATAGCAAGTACAAAAGTTCCTTCATTTGCAAGATTTGTAGCTTCAAATCCTAACATCTCACAAATTCCTTTAACCTCATCACATACTGGAATTTTTTCTTCATCTACTTCTATACATACATTTGATTGTTTTGCCCATTCGTTTAATACAGCACTTACTCCACCTCTTGTGGCATCTCTTAAAGCTGTTATTTTTACACCTCTTTCAATCAAAGCTTTTACTTGTGGATATAAAGAAGCACAATCACTTTTTAGATTTGAGTTCATATCCATGCCTTCTCGTGCAGCAAAAATAGTAGCACCGTGAGCTCCAATGTCTCTATTTACTAAAATTAGGTCATTTTGTGTGATATTATTTGAGCTAATACCTTTATATAAAATTTCTCCAATACCAGTAGTATTTATGAAGATTTTATCAACAGCACCTTTTGGCACTACCTTTGTATCTCCACTTACAATAATTGCTTCATTAATAGCAAGTTCTTCTTTCATAGAAGCCACAATTTTATGTAATTGCTCTACTTCGAATCCCTCTTCAATAATAACTGAACAAGTAAGATATTTTGGACGTGCACCCATCATAGCTAAGTCATTACAAGTTCCACAAATGGCAAGTTTTCCAATATTTGCTCCATTAAAAAAAAGTGGTGAAACTGTAAAAGAATCTGTACTAAAAGCTAATGTTCCATTTTGAATAACTGCTGCATCTTCACTTTTTTCTAAAATCTCATTTTTAAAAGCTTCATAAAAAACCTCTTTTATTAACTCATTGTTTTCAGCTCCACCATTTCCATGTGCTAGTGTTATTGTTTTTGTCATTTATTTATCTTCCCTACTTTTACTATACTTTTTACTTCCACCTTGAGATGTTTCAACTGGATATTTTTTTTCATTTTTTGTCATCTTGTTTAAAATAGCTTCTTCAAGGTTTATATCTAGTTTCATACAAATTCGTAGAAGATAAATAGCAATATCAGCAACCTCTTCTTTTGTATGAGCTAAGACATCATCCGGTAAGTTCATTGACTCTTCAAAATTTAACCATTGAAAAATCTCATTTAGTTCACCTACTTCTCCATTTAAAGCCATAACTAGATTTTTAGGATTATGAAAACTCTCCCAGTTTCTATCATCTGAGAATTTTTGTATTCTTTGTTTTATTTGTTCTATATCCATGTTATCTCTTTATAGTAAATTCCCATACTTATAATAAGCACTACAAGCACCCTCGCTACTTACCATACAAGAACCAATAGGATTTGTTGGAGTACATAAATTTCCAAAGATTTTACAGTCGTGTGGTTTTGCTACTCCTTTTAGAATATCTGGGCATTTACATGCTTTATTGTCTTTTACTTCTTTGGTTGGCAAGATTTCTTTATATACTATTTTTGCATTGTAGTTATCATACTCGTCTTTTAGTTCATAACCACTATTTTGTACTTCTCCAATTCCTCTGAATTTAAAAGGAACTTTTTTAAAATATTTGTTTATTAACTCTTGGGCTTTTAGATTTCCCTCATATGAAACAAGTCGTTTATACTCTACTTCTAAATCAGATCTTTTTTCTTTGAACTGTTTTACTATCATTGAAAGGGATTGCATAACATCTACTGGTTCAAATCCACTTACAACCACTGGTTTATTATAATCTCTTGGGAATTCTTCATAAATTTTACTTCCACTTATAACACTAACATGTGATGGTCCTAAAAAGGCACCAATTTTGCAGTTCTCATCTTGAACTAACACTTGCATTACTTCTGGAACTGTAATATGATTTATATGAAATAAGATGTTTTTTATATCTTGTTTTATCACTTGCTCTAGTAATGCACAAGTCATTGGAGTTGTTGTTTCAAATCCTATTGCAAAAAATACTACTGTTTTATTTGGATTTTCATTTGCTATTTTTATACACTCCATTGGAGAATAGACAAATCTTACATCAGCACCTTGACTTCTTGCATTTTGTAAACTTCCATTACTTCCAGGAACTTTTATCATATCTCCTAAAGTTACAAGTATTACATTCTCTTGTAAACTCAAAGCATAAGCACTATCTATTCTCTCTTTTGGCATTACACAAACAGGACAACCAGGTCCATGAATAAAGTTTATTTTTTTATTTATTAGTTGTGGTATTCCATATTTCATAATAGTGTGTGTATGCCCACCACATACTTCCATGATATTTATAGTTCCATCATAATCTTTTAGGTCTTCATCAATGATTTGTTTAAATGCTTTTATGGTTTTAGCATCTCTAAAACCATCATATAAATCTTTTAGTTGTAATTCTTTTTCCA
>JAQUIV010000075.1 GCA_028681275.1 Aliarcobacter sp. | reverse complement strand
CCAAGCATTTGTAAGATTTCATGTTCTGATTCTTTTAATCTAAGAGTTGCTTTATCAACTTCCTCTTGTAAAAGCATTGCTTTGTTTTTTAATAATAATTGGCTTTTTCTAAGTTTTAGCATATTCACAATTCTTGCTTTAAAAGCAGGCGCATTTATAGGTTTACTTAAAAAATCATTTGCTCCATACTCCAAAGCTTTAATTTGAAGTTGCATATCATCACCAACAGCTGTAAGCATAATAATAGGTATTTCAGGATTAGTTTTTCTAAACTCTTGAATAAACTCTAATCCATTCATTTCAGGCATCATATAATCTACAATTACTAAATCATATTCAACATTTGAAGAAGCTACTAAAGCTTCTTTTGGTTCTAAAAAGCTATCAATTTGTAAAGAGAGAGTTTTTGCGTAACTTTCGATTATCAAAAGATTTGTTTTATTATCATCTATTGAAATAATCTTCATATTCTCTATATTCATAATCACACCTTTTTAATTATTTATTATTTTATGATAACCTACATTGTAATACTTCATCCACAACTGCCCTTGCAATTTGATTTGTTTCAACTATTACGTGTTCTAATTTTAAATCTTTTAACGAATCTTTTTCGGCTTCTGTTGTAACTGTTACAATCGTTTTACTATTGTGGGTTAAATCTCCAACTGCTTGACAAATCAAATATGAAGTTTCAGGATTATTAACGGCAACTATAACAGCTGATGCTTTTGTTATATTTACAGAATTTAAAATATGTTTTTGCGCTGCATTTCCAAAAACAATTGGTTCAC
This sequence comes from Aliarcobacter sp., assembly GCA_028681275.1. GTDB lineage: Bacteria > Campylobacterota > Campylobacteria > Campylobacterales > Arcobacteraceae > Aliarcobacter. The sequence continues at coordinate 8,119 of JAQUIV010000075.1, read as the reverse complement.
CATTATCTTTTCCATTTTGATAAAACTTTACATTATGTTCTAATATTACATAATTTTGCCCAAAAAGTTTTAGTTCGTCAACTATTGCTTTACCAAATTGTCCGTATCCTAAAACAACAACATGGTTTTCTGTATCACTTGAAACATTATGAGTATTTGTAATCATCATAACATCTTCAGGTATTAATCTTTGAGTTGCTTTTGAAAGGTTTTTTAGAATAATAGGCGTTAAAATCATAGAAATTACAATCGTAACTATTAATATTTGAGAATAAGTTGGATCAACTAAACTTTGACTTCGTGCTAATTCTAAAATAGCAAGTGAAAACTCTCCAATTTGAATCAAAGATAAAGCTGTTTTAAAAGCAACTCTTTTGTTATCTTCATATCTTACAAGTGCATAAATAACTCCAAATTTTAATCCCATAACAACTGGTAATAAAATGGCAATTGTCCAAGCGTATTCATAAATTACTTTAAAGTTAATCTGCATTCCAACGGTGATAAAAAACACACCTAAAAGTATATTTCTGAAAGGAATAAGGTCAGCCTCAACTTGATGTTTGAATTTAGTTTCAGAAATCATCATACCAGCTATAAATGCCCCAAGTGAATAAGAAAAGCCAAAATAATAAGCTAAATATGCAGAACCTAAAGCTAATAATAAAACAGATGCTACAAATAATTCATCTGATTTTGTAGAAGAAACATATTGTAAAAATGGTTCTAGTAAATATTTACCACTAAAATATAAAAGTGCTAATAAAATAAAAGCTGCAACTATTGTTTTAAATATTGTAAAAACTAAAGCGCCATCATCTGTCATAGAGAAAAATGAAATCATTAAAAGTATTGGAATAACTGCAATATCTTGCATAATTAAAATCCCTAAAACTCTTCTTCCATGGGGTTTACTTATCTCTTTTGTTTCATTAAAAGTTTTTAATACAATTGCCGTTGAAGATAATGAAAGGGCTGTTCCTATAATTAAAGAAGTTTGAGTATCAAAACCTACTACAAATCTTGAAATTAAATATACAAAAATTGTTGTAATAACTATTTGTAAAGTTCCTGTGAAAAAAACCTCTCTTTTCATCTTTTTTAAATGATTTAAAGAAAATTCTAATCCAATAGTAAACATTAAAAAAACCACACCAAACTCTGCAATCTCTTTTAATTCATGGTTATTTACAGCTTCATGTAAATTAAAAGTATAAGCGATAGTTGTACCTGTTAATATATATCCAATAATCGTAGGCAAATGTACTTTTTTTAAAATTAGATTTAAAATCAAAGTAATAAGTGTTGTCGCAACAATAATTCCTAACATTTATTAACTCCCTTTATTAAATTTTATTTGTAATGCATCTGTTTGTATCCCTCAAGCCTTTTTTTATAAGCTGAATTCAACATTGCATTTTTTGAATCTAAAAAATCAATCGCCAAACACTCTTGATTTCCTCGACCAATTCGTCCAAGATATTGAACAAGTCGTCCATAATATGAAATTGGAGTTACAAACATAATTGTATTCAAATGGGGAAAATCTATTCCCTCTCCAAAATATGAAGTTGTTGCTAAAATTAGTGACTTTGTATTTACTAAAGCCATATTTTCTACTTGCTCTTTTTTATTCAAACTTCCGTGAACACATACATAATCAAGATTATCTTTTTGTAAAAGATTTTCTAAAATATTTATATGTTCTATTCTATCGGTTAAAACTAAAATTTTTCTTTGAATATTAGTTTTTATTGCCTCAATAATTAAATTATTTCTATTTTCATCTAAACATAATTCATTTATGATTGTTGCGTAGTTATCAGCATTACTAATAAAATCTGTTCTTATTATTTGTAATTTGTTAGTGTGAGTTCTCTTTTTCTTATACTCATAAGAAATTTCACCCAACTGTTGATATAAAATAGGTTGTAAATCATCTTTTCTATTTGGAGTTGCACTTAAACCTAAAATATATTTACCTTTAAAATTTTTAATAATTTGCTCAAAGGTAATTGCTGGAATATGATGACACTCATCAACTATTACAAAAGAGTAATTATTTATTATTTCAGGGTCATTTTTTAAACTTTGCATGGTTGCAACATCAATTACACCATTTAATTTATTATGCCCTTTCCCCAAATATCCAATATCTTTTTTTTCATATCCGAAATAGTTTACAAATCTTTCAATCCATTGGTCTAAAAGCATATTTTTATTTACAACAATCATAGTTGAACACTCTCTTTGCTCAAATATTTTTGCTCCAAGCAAGGTTTTTCCAAATCCAGGAGGTGCTACACAAATTGAGAAATCTCTTTTTTTAATCTCTTTTATTGCATCACTTTGTTCAGGTCTTAAAGTAAAAGTTACTTTTTTAGTTTCTATTTGTTTAAAATGTCTTTTATCTATAAAAGAGAAAGTTACAGCATTTGCATTAAAAAATTCAACTATTCTATCTTTTAAACCTCGAGGTAACATCAAATATTTTTCATCTTCATCAAAAGATTTTATATATTTTGGAGTATTAAACAAAGGTTTTCGTAAATTCAAAAGAATTTTAATTTGCGGATTTTCAAAGGTTGCAAATGATTTTAATTTATTCAAAAATGATTTTGATAAATTCAGAGTTGGAATATAGATAAAATCATATAAAACAATCTCTAATTTTTGTGTTGGAAAACTTATTTTCTCAAAATCTTTTTCATAATTTACAGAGTCTGAATTTTCATTAAAACTATAAACAATCTGTTTTGAGACCTTTTGAACGCTATTTAAAACCATCCACTGGTCTTCATAAATTTTGTTTGTATTTACATCAATAAAAACTGTTTTGTTTTTGTCTCTTAGTTTTAAGTGAAGTGGAAGTTCAAGACTATTTCCCAAACTCTCTTTTGTTGCAAACTCTTTATTTGGGTAAATTTTTGCATTTATATTTGCTTTTTTTAATATAAACTGCGCAAAATTAAAAACTATTTTTGTTGGTAATTCATCTTGTAAAAATATCCAAGCAAAAACAGCATTATAAGAGTTTAGTTCATAATAAGCTCGAATATTCAAAGAGTTTAGGGTAATTTGAAGTTTGTATTTATCTTCATCTAAAATTTCAAAAACTATAAATTTAGAAACATTTTGTAAATTTATACAATAAGTTGCTAAAAAAACATTTCCCCTTAAATGCTCTTCAATATCTTTGTTTGTTAAAGGAAGATAATCTTCCCCTTGAAAAGTGGCAGTTACAGGATAAAAACTTTGTTTATTTCCATCACGACTAATCCACTTTTTTGCGTAAATATCAAAACGACCTACAAATAAAGATTTAAATAATTCTATTTTTTCATCTTTTGTGAAATCTTTTTTTAGAAGAATTTTTTCTTTTTCAATTTTTATTTTTTGTTTTAAAAGTTCTATCTCTTCATCTATTTTATTTTTTTGAATATAAAGATTTTCAAGTTGTTTTTCAAGACTTTTCATAAAGACTCATTAAAGCCAATCAAAGACAAAAATTTTTCAACAACTAAAAATGAACCAAAAACTAAATACTCTTCATTTTCTTCTATTTTTATTGTCTCTTTATTTATTATATTTAATTGTTTAATAACTTTTAATAACTCCTCTTTTTTCACGACTCTTTTGTCATCTAACTCTATTATTACAAACTCTTTTATGATAGGTTTTAATATTTTTAAAACTTCCTCATAATCTTTATCAGCATAAGAGTTATATATTAAAGTGATTCTTTTATTTTCAAACTCTTTTGATATAACTGTTGCTGCTAGTGGATTGTGTCCCACATCAATAGTTATATTTGAAGCTATTTTTTGACATCTTCCAAAAAGTGGAACATCATCAAAAAGTTCTAAATTTATAGGAATTTTTAACTCATTTAAACAAGCAATTACTAAATGTAAATTTCTTTTTAAATATGAAGCAAATTTATCATTTATCGCATACTTTTCAAAATCTTTTACTTCAATAATTTCTATATTTCTATTTCTCTCTTTTAAAATTTGTTCTTTTACTTTATGGGCAGTTTCTATAACTTCAGGAAACACTTGATAACCAATAAGCATTTTATTATCAACTGAGCGCATTTTTGTAGCTGCTATTTCTTCAACTGTATTTCCCAAAAAACTTTGATGGTCAAGTCCAATAGTTGTAATTAATGAAAGATTATTTTCTACAACATTTGTTGCATCAAACTCTCCACCAAGTCCAGCTTCTAAAACTAAATAATCAAAATCTTTTGATAAATAAAAAGCTAACAAAGTTGTATATTCAAAATATGTTAATTTTTCTAAAAGTTCTATTTCAAATAAATCTTGTAAAAATTTATGAGCAAGTTCAAGATTTTCATCACTAACATCACTTCCATTTATCCAAATTCTTTCATTAAATTTCATAATATGAGGTGAACTATAATGTAAAACTTTAAAATCTTTTTTGTGTAAATAGTGAGCTAAAAATCTTCCAGTGCTTCCTTTTCCATTGGTTCCAACAACATGAATTACAAAAGGAAGTTTTATTTTCGTTGAAAGTTTATCCCAAGAAGATTTTACAAAACTAAAATCTATCTTGTCGTAATAAAGAGTTTTATATTTCAAAAACTCTTCTAAGTTTATATTTTTTAAATTCAATTGCATTTTACTTTTTATGTGAAGAAACTGCTACTTTTGAGATAAACTCTTCTAAAGCTTTATCAGAAGCAGACTTAATAGCCTCAAATCTTTGACTATCAGATATTGTAGTTCCATTATCAATAGAGAAGTCATGTTCGCCCTCTAAGTCAAATGATTTTCTTTTGTTTTCACTCTTTTTAAAATAAGATACTTTTATACGAATGACTGCTTTATATAATTTATTATATCCTGATCTATCATATTGTAAAGTTTGCATTTTAACTGAATTTACCGATAAATTCATCACTACATCAGCTACGGCTTCATTAGTAACTAAATTTGAATCTAATTTTTGAATTAAAATCTGATTTATAGAATCTTTTACTAAAACTGTATTTTTTGGGTCTTCTAAATCTACAAGTACATTTACAAATACATTTCCTGAAAGTTCTTCTTTTGCATAATAACTTGAAGGTTTATATCCACATCCTAATATTGAAAATGAAATAGTAAAAGTAAAAAGTACAAATAGTACTTTTTTTAAAATATTCATATTAGTATTATCCTTTTATAACAAAATTTACAAGTTTATTTGGAACAACTATCTCTTTAATTAACTCACTCTCACCTAACCATTTTGCAGCAGCAGTTTTTGCTAATGCTAAAACATCATCTTTTGAGCTATCAGGTGATACTTCAATCTCGCATCTTTTTTTACCATTTACTGTAACTGCTAAAATTATAGTATCAAAGGCAAAAACTTCATCTTTAATTTCAAGTTTTTTATTGAAATTTTCAAGATTAAATAGTTGTTTTGATAATTCCCAACAAGCATGAGGAATAATTGGCTCTAAAATATTTGTTAAAATATAATAACCTTCAGCCCAAACAGCTTCATTTTTTTGAGTTTGTAAAGCATTTAAGGCTTCCATACAAGAAGCAATTAAAGTATTAAAAGTATAAGTTTTATTAAATACTTCATTTGATTTAATTAACGCATCATAAACTTTTTTTCTTGCTTCTTTTTCATCTTTATTTAATGCGGAATGATCAAGTGTAGCAAAATTTGCTAAACCATTTTCTGTAACATTAACAGCTCTTTCATAGAATTTTTTAATAAATCTATATGCTCCATCAACCGCACTATCATTCCACTCTAATTCTTTTGTAGGAGGTGCAGCAAACATCATAAACAGTCTTGCAGTATCTGCTCCATATTTTTCAACTATTAAATCAGGATCTACAACATTTCCTTTTGATTTAGACATTTTTGCCCCATCTTTTAAAACCATACCTTGAGTAAGTAGTTTTTTAAATGGTTCTCTTGAATTTGTATAACCTAAATCATTTAATACTTTTGTAAAAAATCTTGCATATAAAAGGTGTAAAATTGCATGTTCAATTCCACCAATGTATTGGTCAACATCCATCCAATAATCACTATCAGATTTTGAAATACCAACTTCATTCCAAGATTTTGGATTTGTTGCATATCTTAAAAAATACCAAGAAGATTGAACAAAAGTATCTAAAGTATCTGTTTCTCTAGTTGCAGATTTTCCACATTTTGGGCAAGCACAATGTTTCCATGTTGCATGATTATCAAGAGGATTTCCCTCTCCTGTGATTTCAACATCTTCAGGTAATGCAATTGGTAAATTCTCAACTTTTTCAGGAACTAATCCACAATCATCACAATGAACAAAAGGAATTGGAGCTCCCCAATATCTTTGTCTTGAAACTCCCCAATCTCTTAGTTTAAAATTAACTTGTTTTACACCTAAAGAGTTTTGTTCAAAATGATAAATAATTGCTTTTTTAGCTTTTTGGTTTTCTAAATTTGTAAAACCTTCACTATCAATTAATTTACCCTCACCTGTAAATGCTTCAGTTGGCTTTTCAATTATTCCCTCAGCGCCTACAATTACTTGTTTAATAGGTAAATCATATTTTTTAGCAAATTCAAAATCTCTTTGATCATGTGCTGGAACTGCCATAACAGCTCCTCCACCATAAGAACCTAATACAAAATTAGCTACCCAAACAGGAATTTTTTCTCCTGTTAATGGATGCATAACATCTATTTCTAAAAATATTCCCTCTTTTTCTTGAGTTGCTCTATCTCTCTCAGAAATTTTTTGCATCTCTTTGATAGCTTTGATTTTCTTTTCAGGTAAAAGATTATGTTCAACTATATATTTTACAATTGGATGTTCAGGTGCAAGTGCTGAATATGAAACTCCATAAATTGTGTCAGGTCTAGTTGTGAATACAAGATATTTTGAAAATTGTCTCTCTAATTTTGCTTTTGACTCAACAGATAATTCAAATTTAAACTCTAATCCTTCGCTTCTTCCTATCCAATTTTCTTGCATAGTTAAAACTTGACTTGGCCAATCATTTTTTAATAATTCTAAATCATCAAGTAATTCTTGAGCATATTTTGTAATACCTACATAATATCCTGGCATCTCTTTTTGTTTAACTTCATTATCACATCTCCAACAACAACCCTCTTCAACTTGCTCATTTGCTAAAACAGTATGACACTCTTCACACCAGTTTACAATTGAAGATTTTCTATAAATGATTCCAGCTTCATACATTTTGATAACAAACTCTTGTTCCCATTTTGTATAAAGTTCATCACTTGTTGCAAACTCTCTAGTTTCAGAAAAAGATAAACCTAAAGCTTTTAATTCATCTCGCATATAATCAATATTTTCATAAGTCCATTTTTTTGGATGAAGTTTATTTTTAATAGCTGCATTTTCTGCTGGCATTCCAAAACTATCCCAACCAATTGGATGTAAAACATTAAAATCAGATTTTCTAAAATGTCTAGCAAAAGCATCTCCTAGACAATAGTTTCTCACATGTCCCATGTGGATTCTTCCACTTGGGTATGGGAACATACTTAAAATATATTTTTTTTCTTTAGTTAAATCATCACTTGGCTCAAAAGATTGATTTTCACTCCAAAAATTTTGCCATTTTTTTTCAATCTCTTTTGAAATATATTCCATTAAAACTCATCCTTTTCTTGACTTTTTGAACTCTCTATTAAAGCTAATGCAATAGAGAAAATATTGGCAACAACAGCACCGATTGCTAAAGAGATAGCTAAAGGTAAATCATTTGAAAATGTAAGTACCATAAATGAAGGGATTAGATGTAAGTCAGCTACCAACGAACTAGCTAATAATTCAGCTGCGAGTAAATTTTTAACCCCAAGTTTTAATATTGTTGAGATTACATTAACACCAGCTGCTATAAACAATGCAATTGCATTTGGTTCATATAAAAATCCAGCAGTTGTAGTTAAAGACATTAGTGAAAAGAAAATATAAATTACTTTACCCCAATCCATTTTTATCCTTTAATTATAATTTTTGCTTTTGTTAAGGCAAATATGATAGCTAAAAAATGATAAAAAATTGCTTTCTATACTAAAATCCAATTTAATGATAAAACTCTATTATTCTCATTTTTTGAAG
>JAQUIV010000008.1 GCA_028681275.1 Aliarcobacter sp. | reverse complement strand
TTATGTCTTTTACAATAATTGAATCAAATAAAAATTCAAAAGATTTAAATGATGGTGTGATTATAACTCCTTCACATAATCCTCCATGTGATGGTGGATTTAAATACAACACTCCAAATGGAGGACCATCAGATACTGATGTTACATCTGTTATAGAAAAAAGAGCAAATGAAATATTAAAAGATGGTTTAAAAGATGTTAAATTCATAGCTAAAGAAAAAATTTATGAATCTAAATTTTTAGAAATTGCTGATTTTATCACTCCTTATGTAAAAGCATTAGAGACTATTATTGATATGGATATTATAAAAAATGCAAATCTTAATATTGGTGTAGATCCGCTAGGTGGGTCTGGTTTAGAAGTTTATAAAAAAATAAATGAAATTTATGGACTTAACCTTGATATTGTAAATGATTCAATTGACCCTACTTTTTCTTTTATGTCATGTGACCATGATGGAAAAATAAGAATGGATTGTTCTTCACCATATGCTATGGCTTCACTTATACAATTAGCTGATAAATATGATATTGCTTTTGCTAATGACCCAGATTTTGATAGACATGGAATTGTAACAAAAAGTGTAGGACTTATGAATCCTAATCATTATTTAACTGTTGCTATTTGGTATCTATTTTCAAATAGAAAATCTTGGAAAAATGACCTAGGAGTTGGTAAAACTTTAGTTTCAAGTTCAATGATTGATAAAGTTGTTAAATCTTTAGATAAAAAACTTTATGAAGTACCTGTTGGATTTAAATGGTTTGTTGAAGGTTTATTTGATGGAAGTTTGGCTTTTGGTGGAGAAGAGAGTGCTGGTGCTTCATTTTTGAGAAAAGATGGAAGTGTTTGGTCTACTGATAAAGACGGAATTATTTTAAATCTTTTAGCTGCTGAGATTACTGCAAAACTAAAAAAAGACCCAGGGGTTATTTATCAAGAGTTTGAAAAAGAGTTTGGTAAAGCTTACTACAAAAGAGTTGATGCAGTTGCAAATTATGAACAAAAAGCAAAACTAAAAAATCTTAGTATAAAAGATATTACATCTAAAACTTTAGCAAATGAAGAAATTGAAAACATCTATACAAATGCAAGTGGAAATAATGCAAGTATCGGAGGTCTAAAAGTTACAACAAAAAATGGTTGGTTTGCAGCACGACCTTCTGGAACTGAAGATATTTATAAGATTTATGCGGAAAGTTTTATAAGCGAAGAGCATTTAGAATTACTAATAAAAGAGGCTCAAGATTTAGTTTTAAAAAGCATAGCTTAAAATAACTGAGCTAGGAAATCTATGATAAATATGCAACAATTATCTCAAATGTTACTTGCACTTTTCATAGGTTTTTGTGGCTCTGTTTTATTTATTTTTTTACATCTTCCCCTTCCATGGCTTTTAGGAGCGATTTTTACAACTTCTATTGCCATGAGATTTGAGAAACTTCCAATTCAAAATCCAAAAATCTTTTCAGCACCAGCTAGAATTTTTATAGGTTTGATAATTGGAAGTGCTTTTACTCCTGAAATCTTAGAGTTTTTACATATTTATATATTTAGTATTTTATTGATTATTCCCTATTCAATTATTGTTACTTTTGCGGGAATGTATTATTATGTAAAAGTTTTAAAGTTTGATAGAAAAACTGCATTTTTTAGCTCAACTCCAGGTGGTGTTGTGGAAATGGTGATTTTAGGAGAAGAACAAAAAGCTGATACGGCTAAAATAACATTAGTTCAATCGTCAAGGCTTCTATTTGTGGTTTTATCTTTACCTTTTATTATTCAATATGTTTTTCATCTTGATATTAGTGGAAATCAATTAATCACAAAAGCTATAAAAGACACAAATTTACTAGAGTTCTTTTATCTGATTATTATTGGATTAATAGGCGCATTTGGTGCAAAAAAGCTAAAGATATCAGCTGCTTTTTTAATAGGTCCAATGATTTTAAGTGTTATTGTTTATAGCGGTGGATTTATACATACTTTGATTCCCGATGAATTAATCAAATTTATTCAAGTTATATTTGGAACAATTATTGGTTTTACATTTAGAGGTGTGAAATTAAAAATGATTCTAAAAATTCTAATGGGAACTTTTGGGCATTTTGTGATTTTGGCATTTATCTCTGGAATTTTTATAGCTATTGCTTACTACTTTTTTGGTTTCCCAATAGTTTCAACACTTTTAGCTTTTAGTCCAGGTGGTCAAACAGAGATGAATTTAATAGCTTTAATTGTTGGAGCAAATGTTCCATATATTACAATTCATCACATAATGCGACTTTTTATAGTTATGAATTTAGCTCCAATTTTGGCTAAAAGATTATAATTTATTTATCTGCTTTAACAACTCTTCCATTATCTCTTCAAAGGTTTTATTTAAACTATTTACAAATTCATAAGGTCTGTTTTCTTTCACTAAAACCTTTTTATCATAACTAAATGTTTTTACCAATTTCTCATCTTTTAATAAATCAAAATTTATTTTCAAAATTACATAAGATTTATCTGCATTTATTTCGTGGTAGACTTTAATTACATTTGTTTTTAAAACATAATCATATTTTATTTTTGTATCTGAAAATGAAACTAAAGAGAAAAGATTACTACTTTGGAAAGACTCTAATAATGAGTTATGAATCATACTACTTGGAAGATTTATCCATCTATTTTTTGCATACTCTTCAAACAAATATGGTTTTTGGCTATAAAAAATTGAACGTGAATTAAAGCTTTTATTTACAAGTGGTTCTTCAATCAAAATTGATTTTGAACTGTTTTTATAACTTTTGTTTTTTGAGTTAAAATCAATAGAATAACTATTTATATCTGTAACTTCTTGTTTTAAAGAACATCCAGAAATCAGAACTACAATTAAAAGATAAAAAAGATTTTTCATATTTATTCTCCTGGTCCATTTTTTATATTTTTTTGTTTAAATAAAATATCACTTGGACTTTGATTTAAACTATCTATTAAAATTTGCGTTTGAGAAAGTGTCGCATCTAAACTATTTAAAACTGTATTTAGCTTTTCAAAACTCTCTTTTGACATATCTTTCATATCAAAACTTCCTTTTTTTACTTCAGCCAAAAGTTCACTTGATAAGGCTTTAAAACTATCAGCAGATTTATTTATACTATCAAAAGATTTTGTTCCTGTTTTTGAAAGCATTGAAATATTGTTTAAAACCTCATCTATTCTTTTTTCATTGTTTACAAGATAAGAACTAAATTGTTCCATATTATTCATACTAGTTTCTGTTTTTACAAGTATTTGAGAGATTGTTTTTATATTCTCATCATTTAAAAGTTTTTTCATTTGACTCAATACTATCGTTAATTCATTTGTTAAATCTGTGGTTGAATCTACCAAAGTTGTTAAATCAGATATTCTTGAATTAATAATTCTTAACCCATTTTCATTTGCTTCCAAAAGTTTTGAATTATTACTTCCACCTTTTAACTCAATATATTTAAGTCCAGTAATACCAAGATTTCCAAGAACTGCAAAATTATCCTCTTTTATTGGTGTACCTTTTTTAATTGTAATATCTATTTGTATCTCTTCAGAATTATTTGGATTTAGTTTTATCTCTTTTACCGATCCAACATCAAATCCTCTATATTTGATAGAAGAACCAATATTTAAACCTGCAACTGATTCTTTAAAATAGATTGAATATTCATCAAATTTCTTTTTCTCAAAACCATATTTCCCAAGCCAAAATACAAGTATTAAAAGTGCTGTTACAAAAGCTATTACAAACAAGCCTATTTTAAAAAAGTTTATTTTTGTATCCATTATTTGCCTTTATTTGTTAAAAAATCTTTTATAAATTCATCATCACTATTTAAAGCTTGAGTTATATTTCCATCAAAAATTATCTTTTGTTTTAATATTATAAATCTATCTAAAACTGTTTTTATAGTCTCTAAATCGTGGGTTATTATGATAATTGTGATATTTAGAATATTTTTTAAATTCACCATCAACTCATTTATTTTTTGTGTACTTGCTGGGTCTAATCCACTTGTTGGTTCATCCAAAAATAGAATTTTTGGTTGCATTGCAAGACTTCGTGCAAGGGCAACTCTTTTTTTCATTCCACCACTTAATTGTGATGGGTAAAGTAAAGCTGAACTTTTTGGAAGTCCTACAATTTCAAGATTTGTATAGGCTATTTTTTCTATTAAATCTTGTGGTAAATCTGTGTACTCTTTTAACATTACAGAAATATTTTCAATCACATTTAAAAATGAATATAAAGCTCCAAATTGAAAAAGATATGAGAATTGTTGTTTTAAATCTTGGCTTTGTTTTAAAGTCAAATCTGAAATATCTTTTCCTAAAATCTCTATATTTCCCTTTTGAATATTATCCAACATAACCATCTGTTTTACAAGCACAGTTTTCCCAGAACCACTTCCGCCTAAAACTCCAAATATTTCGCCCTCTTTTACACTAAATGAAATATCTTTATGTACTACATTTTCACCAAAAATTGTTGATAAATTATCTACTTTTATAATGTTAGGTGTTTCCATTATATTTTTATCTCCGTAAGAATTACTGAAAATATAGCATTTAAAGCAATAACCACAAAAATAGCATTTACCACACTTATTGTTGTGTATTTTCCTATACTTGTAGTGTTATTTTGTACTTGAAATCCTCTATAACATCCAATAAGTGCAATTGCAATTCCAAAAAATATAGATTTAAAAACTCCAATTAAAAGATGTTTTACTGGAACTTCTTGCCCCATTCTTGCTATAAACTCTGTAAAGGTAACATCTAAATTAATATAAGCTATTACCATTCCACCAAATATTCCTATAATATCCGCAAAAAATACTAATAAAGGCAAAGCAATAACCAAAGCAAAAATTCTTGGTAATACCAAAAATAGAGTTGGCTCAAAATCCATAGTTCTCATGGCATCTATTTCATCTGTTATTTTCATAGCTCCAATCTCTGCTGTGTATGAACTAGAACTTCGTCCAGCAATTACAATAGCTGTAACAAGTGGAGCTATTTCTCTAAACATAGTTATACAAATCATCTCAACTATAAAAATATTTGCTCCAAATTTTTCAAGTTGAACAGCCCCTTGATATGCAATTACAACTCCTACTAAAAATGAAGTTATTCCCACAATAAAAAGTGCATTCACAGCAGAAGTATCAATGTATTTTAACATCGCTTTAAATCTTATTTTTTTTGGATTAAAAAGTGAATAAATGAAATAATAAAAAACTTTCCCAACAAAATTTATAAAACTTATTGTCTCTTTGTAGCCTTCATAAAACTTTTTCCCAATAGTTTCTAAAAACTTCTTTTCCTCTTTTTTTTCTAAATTATTGTCTTGATAATGTTTTTCATAAAATCTATAAATCTCTTCATGTATATTCAAATTTTTAAGTGTTAAATTCTCTTTTTTAAAACCTTTGAAAAATGAAATAAAATAGATAATAGCAGTTGAATCACACTCTTTTAGGTTTTGAAAATCTACTATTAGTTTTGAGTTTTTTGAAATATCCTCATTTTCTAAAGCTTTGATATTTTCATTTAGATTCTCTTTTTTCCAAATATCAAATAATAAAAGTTCAAAGGTGTTATTGTCTAATTTTTTTAATTGAAAATTATATGCCATAACAACAACTTCTCCTTTTTTGATATTTTGATTTTATCCCGTAGTTTACAGTAACTCTAATAAAAATAGCTGTAATAAAAGAGGTATAAATCTTGCATATAAAAAATTATGGAAGATAAATATAAATTAGAAAATTACGAGCGTTTTTTTGGTGAGTTCAAAGAAGATGGCGCACATTGGGATAAAATAGAAAAAAGAACGGCAACCCTATTTCAAGTCTTAATTGATGGAGATTTAAAAGAGTTGGTTTTTGTTTTGAAGTATTATCCTAAATATATAGAAATAGTATGTGACCATTTTAGATATTTATACAATTATTCAGCCCAAGAAGCTGATATATTTGCAGCTTCAAAACTTTTGGATTTAAGTAAAAATTATCAACCAAAACAGTTTGTTAGAAATCTCTTGCGAAAACTTCAAAAAATCGATGAATTTGACATAACACAATTAAGTCTATTTTTAAATGATTTGATAAAAAACCAAGAGAGACTTCACCCAATAATTTTGGGATTTTATAAAAATGAAATAGAAAAAAATATTTCAAACAATAACTATCATCTCTTACAAATAAAAGTAATAGAAAAAAACCTATCAAAACTTCCTATAAATAGCGATTTTGATTTTAGTGCAACCGATAGAGATGCAAATTTAGACATTCCATATATGGATTAAGGAGAAAAAATGAATTATTTTAAAAAAGCTTATGATTGGGCAAAAACTCATAATTTTGAACCAATAGAGATTGATTATGCTTCAAAACTAGCACTTAAAATGCTTGATGATAGTTGTCAAATGACCGCGCATGATAGGGAAGTTTTTTTTAATGTTTACGATGCAATCTGCGATAGAGCGGATATAAATTTAGATGATGATGTAAATAAACTAATAGTTTTAGCAAGAGATAGAAATACAATCTACTCAAAACCAGAATTTGCAAATATCGTTCATGCGTGCAAAGAAGAGATTATCCCAAATATGTTGAGGGAACACATGAAAGCTTTTAAAGCAATGGTTAGAAAAAATCTTGGTATGAATTAAATTCATACCAAATCTAACTCTTCGCTTATGTCTTTTATTAGTTTTGATAGTGGGCGTTTATGTAAATCTTCTTCTTTTTTGTAATTGTTTAATAAATATCTATATATTTCATCTTTTGTAAACCCAAAACTTTTTTCTAATTCTTCTACATATGATTTTGGATAATAAGCTTTTTTCATAAGTAAATCTACAACTATATCTTTGTGTTGTTTATATAACTCATCTAATTTAAAAATATCTATGTTTTCATTTTTCCTTTTAAACTCTATTTCAAAACTATCCATATTATATTTCTTACTCTCAACTTCAGAAAATGAAATATCAATTGGTTTATAAGTAAATTTAAAATCATCATCTTTTATATCATAAGGATTAATTAGATTTTCCTTTATTTTACTACTTTTAGTATGATTACAAATAGGACAACTTGGGATTAGATTATAAAAACTCATAGCTAAAAATGGATATATTGATTTTGGATAGAAATGGTCTAGTTCTGGTCTTAAGTTTCCAGTCTTATCCACAATGAAAGTATAATTCCTATTGCAATATGGACAAGTTTTTAAATCAAGTTTTTTTACAAAAGTATATGCCCCGTACTTAGTTCGAGAAGACCAATTATTATACTCTTTTTCAAAAATATCTTTTCGTAAAATTTTATATAGTCTCTTCCATTTTTTTTCTTCAGTATTAAAATCACCAATGGCTTTTGGAAAATGATTTTTAAAATGTTCTATATATTTTTTCATTTGATTATTATCTGCTTGTAAAATACTTTTTAAATTATCTTTAACATAAACCAAACATTCTTTTTCATAAAACCATAATTTTGATTTTAATTTTTTTGATATCAGCTTTGTTATTGATTTTGATATTTCTTCAATATGTAAATCAAAAAGTTCTTTATCAAATATTATTTTTAGCATTTTTAAGTCTTTCTATTTCAGCTTTTAATTCTTTAATTTCATCATCTTTTGATTTTATTTTAAATTTTTCATCATACATTTTTAAAAGTTTTTCTCTTAAAAAATCTTCTCCAATTATTTCAATAGTAGGTTTTATTTGATTTATTGGAGTATCAATAAATTTATTCTTTCCATTAAGAAAATTCAATATTTTAGATATTTTACTTTTTGCGAACTCACCCATAAGCCCATCTTTCATAAAAAAACCATGAGATAAAAGAGTATGAATATTTGCACCAAAAGGATTTAAATCTATTTTGTCTGTCGAATTAATACACCTTCCAGTTTTTTCATCTTTTTTTAAAAAAATTACATTTTGTTTTGGCATATCTGAAAGGATAAATGGAGAATGTGTTATTAATGTTAAACAAATTTTCTTTTTCCTAACTTTATTCAATGAGTTTAAAAACTCTCTAAAGAATTTCTTTTGCCACTCAGGATGTAAATTCATCTCAATTTCATCCAAAATAATATGGATAGTTTTATATACGGTATCATTTATATTTGTTACTTGATATAAAATTGTAATTAATAATATAAAAATACTTTTTTCACCTGTACTTAAAGATTCATAAGATTTTTCTTCATCAAAAAATTTTATGTTTAACCAAGAGGGTAAAGATTCAATTTCCAAAGGCATACTTTTAATATCAAGCATTTCATTATTTTTAATTTTATCGACTATAAATTCATAAGTATTTTGTTCATTTATACTTTTTAAGAATAAAATTGAATCATATATTTTAATTGTTTCATACGAATCTAACTTCACAGTATTTAAAGAATAAAGTTTATTGTCCAATATACTAATAATTTCATCTACGCTTACATTTCCAAAATATATATTTTCTAATGTAGTATATAACTCATCGTGTAATTCTATATCAATTTTATTTTGTCAATAGTTAGTATTTTTATAATTATATATAACTTACTTAATCCCTTTATATCATTATTTTCATAGAATTCTTTAATTTTATTTTCTATTGATGAAATATTGTTTTGTCTCATCAACTTATCATGTTTGTCTTTTACATAATTATTTTCACAAAAAGATTCATATTTACTAAAGATTTTCTCATTATAAATTGTTTTATAATTTGAATAAGATATTTTCATTTTGTTTGGATTAAAGAAGCTATTAATTTTATTGTCAATTAAAATTGAATAAAACTTTGTAATTCTTTTATTTATTAAATAATATTCAAGACTACTATTCATTTTACCAGGTTCGATTAATATAGGTGTTTTATAACTATCATTTTTATGAAAACATTCTTCTGAAAATTTCTTATAGGGGAAGATATCTCGACTTAAATTAATGTATAAATTATAAAAATTCACTTCATTTAATGAATCTATCCCATGATGTTCTAAAATAGATTCTGTATTTTTATTTTGTGTTATTTGATTAATAGTATCATCTTTAACTAATAAAAATATTTCATTATCACAAGATTCACCTTTATATTTTTTGAAAAGTAATTCCAAGATTAAAATGAGAATAGAGCTCTTTCCACTCCCATTCTCTCCAACAATAGCTGTAACATTAATATCTTTACCAAAAAAATCTTTCAAAGGATTTTCTTTTGGAGTTATTTTCAACTCACTTTTTTTTGATAACTTTTCATCTTCATAAACTGGTGTAAATTTTACATCATAATTTGGCGAAAAATTAAACCCTTGTTCATGTATATTCTTATAATTCTTTACCCACAAATAAACCAATTCCATGAAAAACTCTTTTGCTATTATTTTATTACTAATCATAGTTAAAAGATTATTCAAAATCCCTTTTTATATTTTCAGATTACCACCCATTTAATAAACTTTTGCTACAATCCAAACTTATTAAAAAAAGCAAATTATAAGGAATTTATTATGCCATTATTAGACAGTTTTAGAGTTGACCATACAATCATGCCAGCACCCGCAGTAAGAGTTGCAAAAACTATGAAAACACCAAAAGGTGATGATATTACAGTATTTGATTTAAGATTTTGTGTACCAAATAAAAAAATATTAAGTGAAAAAGGTATTCATACTTTAGAGCATTTATTTGCTGGATTCATTAGAAATCATTTAAATTCTGATTCAGTTGAAATCATCGATGTTTCTCCAATGGGTTGTAGAACTGGTTTTTACATGAGTTTAATTGGAACTCCTAGTGAAGAAACAGTTGCTGCTGCATGGGAAAAAGCTATGAAAGATGTACTTGAAGTTCAATCTCAAAATGATATTCCAGAATTAAATGAATACCAATGTGGAACTTACACAATGCACTCTTTAGAAGAAGCAAAAGATATTGCAAAGGATATTTTATCTTGTAAAATTGGTGTTATGTCAAATGAAAAACTATATCTTTGTGAAGATAAATTAAAAGCTTTAGGAAACTAAAAAGTGCAACAAAAACTTAATCTTTTTAAAGAGTTATTTTCATCATATACAAATATCTCTATTCTTCATATAGATAACTCTTTAGGTTTAGTGGATTCAACTTTAGAAGAAATCAGAGCTGACAATGAAGGGAATATAAAATATATTCCTTTCATAGATGAAGAAAGCGCCAAACTAAAAGCAACAGCTAGAGAGTTTGAGTATGTAGTTTTAGGAGATATTTTGTCTTTTTGCAAAAATCAAGAGACAATTTTAAAACTTATGTACAAAGCTTTAGAAAATTCAGGAAATATAATAATCCTAGAAAAAATCTCAAATGATAATAGATATGAACTTTTAGATTTACTAGAAAATGTTGGATTTCAAGCTCCAAATTGTATTGAGCTTTTTGATGATGTTTATATTTTCACAGCAAAAAAAATGCACCATTGGGATAATGGGCTATAAAAAGTGCAAGATAATATTAACTCAATAGTTCCCACAAAAGATGGTTCAAACACCCTATTTTCAAAACTATATAATCAACACTATCACAACCCTGATGATGGAGCTATAAATGAAGCTTTATCAAAACATATAATTCCAGCTTTTACCTTTCACAAAAACAAAAAAGAACTTAATATTTTGGATATTTGTTTTGGGATTGGATATAACACCTTTTCTACTATTTATCATATTTTACAAAATAATCTTGATGTAAAACTAAACTTTTATTCTCCAGAACTTGATGGAAATCTTGTAAACTCACTTGAAACTTTTGAGTTCCCAAAAGAGTTTGAAAATATAAAACACATTATAAATTCAGTTGCAAAAACTTCTAAATATGAAGATGAAAAAATCAAAATAGAAGTTTTTATTGGAAATGCTAGAGATTATATAAAAAGCCTAAAACCAAACAGTTTTGACATAATATATCAAGATGCTTTTTCAAGTGATGTGAATTTTGAGCTTTGGACAAAAGAGTATTTTGATGATATTTATAAACTTTGTAAAAATGATTGTATTATGAGTTCCTACGCCATTGCTACACCAATTCGACTTTCTATGTATGAAGCTGGATTTTTTATATATGAAAACAGACCAGTTAAAAGAAAAATTACTTTAGCCTTTAAACAAAAACAAGAGTTGATTGAAAAATATATAGATATGGAATTAAAAAAACAAAGGAATAAAGAAGCGGTTGCTTTACATGATAAGTAGTTTTAAAAACTACTTATTTATTTTGAAAGATTTTCTAAAATATATTTTTCTAAATCTCTTTTTGAAACTTCTTCTCTCATAGCTTTTTCAAAAATTTCATTTATTTTAGAAGAGTATTCTTCATAAGAAAAAAATGGAAAATGTAACTTCCAAGACCTTTTAATAAGCTCTTTTGTCATTGTATCTCTCATTCTATCTCTAAAAAAGTTAAATCCTATAAATATAGCAGCTGTAATTGCCATAGCTCCCAGAATAGAAATATGCGGGTCAATTTTTGCTAAAGGTTTGTGAGTTAATAATGAAATAGGAACTAATATAGCTAAAACAATTCCTATATAAACTTGATATGCTCTAATTAATCTTATTCTAAACCCAAGTTTTGCAGGGTCTACATGCATTCCATCATTATGTTGTCTATTTGCTACTAATAAATCTTTTAATAATATTGGTTGTTTTGAGATAGTATAAATATACTCTAAAACTTTATCTTTTATTGTTTTTTCTTTAGACATTTTTATTCCTAAAATTAATAATCAACATTTTATCTTAGTTTGTTATAATATTGCGTTAATCAAAGTCCAAAATACTGAAAAGGTAAAAACATTAAAAAGCTAATATTATTTATTTTATTTTTATCATTTTTAAATGCCTCAGAATTACGAAAAACATCTGTACAACTTATGTGGCTTGACCAATTTGAATTTGCAGGTTTTTATGTGGCAAAGGAAAAAGGTTTTTACAAAGATGTAGGGCTTGATGTGGAACTTAAAAAATATGATTCGTCATTAAATCTTCTTGAAGAAGTTTTAAATAAAAATGCAGATTTTGGTACAAGTTCTAGCTCTTTAATTACCGATAAATCAAATGGGAAAGATATTGTTTTATTGGGTTCTATTTTCCAATCTTCGCCTTTAATTTTATTGGCATTAAAAAATTCAAATATAAACTACATTGAAGATATAAAAAACAAAACTTTAATGATTACAAAAGAGCAACAAAAATATGCAACTTTTAAATCAATGGTTACAAGCAAAGGTGTTACTTTAAATGATATTAAAATCATAGACCACTCTTTTGATGTAAGTGATTTAATAAATAAAAAAACTGATTTAATGCTTGCTTATACGACAAATGAACCATTTTTATTAAAAGAAAAAGGTTATGAAAGCAAAATTTTTAATCCAAAAGATTATGGTTTTGACTTCTACGAAGAGATTATTTTTACTTCAAAAGAGTTTGCTTCAAAAAATCCAAAACTTGTAAAAGATTTTTATAGTGCAACTATCAAAGGATGGGAATATGCCTTTGAAAATATTGAAGAAGTGGCTAAATTAATTTATGAAAAATACAATCCACAAAATAAAACTCTAGCTAGTTTAATTTTTGAAGCTAATGAAATGAAAAAATTAGTTTATGATAAAAATGGAAAAATAGGAACAATCACTCCTGAAAGAATAAACTTAATCATTAATACATACAGAGTTATGGGATTAATTGAACACAATATTAATGTTGATGACCTAATCTATACTCAACATCTTGATAATACAATTTATCTTTCAAATGAAGAAAAAAATTACTTAAATAAAAAAGAAAAAATCACAATGTGTGTTGATCCAAATTGGATGCCCTTTGAGAAAATTGAAAATGGTAAACATATTGGAATTGCAGCTGATTATATAAAATTACTTGAAGAAAAAATCAAAAAACCAATTACTTTAGTTCCAACAAAAACATGGAGTGAATCTTTAGAATTTGGGCAAAAAAGAACTTGTGACATATTTTCACTTGTTATGACAACTCCTCAAAGGGAAAAATATCTGAATTTTACAAAACCTTATTTAGAAATTCCATTAGTAATTGCTGCAAATATAAATACCCCTTTTATAGATAATTTTCAACAAGTTGAAGATAAAAAACTAGGTATTGTAAAAGGTTACTCTTTTGGTGAAATCTTAAAAATGAAATATCCAAAAACAACATTTGTTGAAGTTGAAAATATAAATGATGGATTGGAACTTGTTAGAAAAGGTCAAATATTTGGATTTATAGATACTTTAGTAACCGTTGGTTATCACATTCAAAATAACTATATTGGTCAATTAAAAATATCTGGAAAATTTGATGAAATTTGGAAATTAGGAATAGGTGCAAGAAATGATGAACCTATTTTAACTACTATTTTTGAAAAAGCAATAAATGATATTACAGCCAATCAAAAACAACAAATCTTAAATAAATGGGTTTCTGTAAATTATCAAAAAGAGATAGATTATGCATTTATATATAAAATATTAACAGCTTCAATTATTCTTACTTTCATTATTTTTATTTTTTATAGACAATATTTATTAAAAAAATTAAATGCTCAACTAAATGAAAAAATAGAGTTAGAAATTCAAAAAAACGAAGAAAAAAATAAAATTCTAATCCAACAATCAAGAATGGCTTCAATGGGTGAAATGTTAGAAAACATTGCCCACCAATGGAGACAACCACTATCAACAATAAGTGTTGCAGCTTCGGGGATGGAGATAAAAAAAGAGTTTAGCACATTAAGTGATGAAGAGTTTTATGAAGCAATAAATCACATAAAAAAATCAACTTTATATTTATCAAATACAATTGATGATTTTAGAAGCTTTTTTAGCAAAAATAAAACACCAGCTCAACTAAGTACAAACCATGCAATAGAAAAAGTTATAGAATTAATGGGTAATACTTTTATGCAACATAGAATTAATTTAATAAAAAATGTTGAGGATATAAAAATATTATCTTTAGAAAATGAGTTAATTCAAGTTCTAATGAATATTTTAGTAAATGCAAAAGATGCATTAAAACAAACTCTTGGGGATGAAAAATATATTATTATTGATGTTTACAAAAAAGAAAATAATCTTATTATTGATATAAAAGATAGTGCTGGTGGAATTGATGAAGAGATTATAGACAAAATTTTTGAACCATATTTTACAACAAAACACAAATTTAATGGAACAGGAATTGGACTTTATATGAGTAAACTTCTGGTTGAAAAACACTTAAGAGGAACAATTAAAGCTGTAAATACAGAGTTTACCTTTATGGATAAAATCCATAAAGGAGCGTTGTTTGAAATAGTTTTACCTATTTCTTCATAGCCATATTTAGGATTTGTTCAACTTTTTCTAAAGTTACATTTCCTTTTTCACCAATATTTGTCATACCATGTTTTTTAAGAGCTGATGTAATATTTTCAACAACTTTATCATCGATATTATAGTCATTTAAATTTGTTGAAATTCCAATACTTTGGTACATATATTCTAAAGCTTCAAGAACTATCTCTTTATTATGAAGAACTCTAAAAACTTCTTGACCCATTAAATCTAATTTCTCTTTTTTATCTTCAAGCATAACTCTAATAAGTTGAGGATGAACAACAGCTAAACTTCTTGCATGGTCAATTCCATAAAATGCAGTTAATTCATGTCCTATCATATGAGTTGCCCAATCTTGTGGAACTCCTGAACCTATAAAACCATTTAATGCTTGGTTTGCTAAAAGCATAAGATTTTCTTGCCATTTTATTTCATGTCTATTTTTCCAATCAACCGCAAGTGTTTTTAAACCTTTTAAAATAGTCAACGCATAACCATCATGTAAAAGTGAACTTGTTGGATATGTTAAAAACTGCTCACAAGTATGAACAAATGCATCAACTAAACCATTTGCAAGTTGTCTATCATCTAAAGAACTCATTACACTTGGGTCTAAAACTGCAAATTTTGGATAAACCAAAGGTGAACCAAAATATCTTTTTTCATTTGTAGCTAATTTTGAAATTACAGCCGTTGTATTTGATTCACTTCCCGTTGCTGGAAGTGTTAAAATTGCTCCTAAAGGAAGAGCCTTTTCAACTGTTTTTCCCTCTAAAAAATCCCAAGCATCACCATCATAAAGTGCTGCTGCTGCTAAATATTTACTTCCATCAATAACAGAACCACCACCAACAGCTAAAATAAAATCTATTTTTTCATCTTTTATAATTTTTACAGCTTTATTTAAAGTCTCTATTGACGGGTTTGGTTCAACTCCACTAAACTCTAAAAAAGTATAACCCTCAAGTGCTGTTTTCACTTGGTCATAAACTCCATTTTTCTTAATACTTCCACCACCATAAACAACTAATACTTTCAAATTTTTATCAATATATTTTGTCATTGATTTTATTTTACCTGTTCCAAACTCGATTGAAGTTGGATTAAAATATGTATAATTCATGAGAAGCCTTTATAATAATTTTGAAGCTTTATTATAGGATAATTAACATTTCTAAAGGATTACAATGATTAAAGTTTGGTTATTTATTTTTTTTGCAGTTTTTATTTGGTCACTTATAAATCCAAAAGATTTATTCACTTGGTTTTTAGAAGTTTTTCCAGCAATGATTGCTTTAATAGTTTTAGCAATAACCTATAAAAATTTTAGACTAACACCTTTAGTTTATTCACTTATTTTAATTCATTGTATTATTTTAATGGTTGGTGGTCACTACACTTATGCCCAAGTTCCACTTTTTGATTTTATAAAAGAGTTTTTTCAACAAGAGAGAAACGACTACGATAAACTTGGTCATTTAGCACAAGGTTTTATTCCAGCTATGATTGCAAGGGAAATTATCATAAGAAAAAGTATTATCACAATAGAAGCATGGAGAAACTTTTTTATAATCTGTTTTTGTTTAGGTTTTTCAGCATTTTATGAACTTGTAGAGTGGTGGGTTGCTATTTTTACAAACGAAGCTGCAAATGATTTTTTAGGAACTCAAGGATATATTTGGGATACACAAAGTGATATGGCAGGGGCTTTATTTGGGGCAATTTTAGCTTTAGTGTTTTTGAGAAAATATCACGATACACAACTAAAAAAGATTTAATTCTTTTTTAGAGTATATAAAGAGTTAACAATTAAAGTTGCAACAATAACAGTTCCACCAATAAAAGTATAAGAACTAGGTATTTCATCTAAAAATATCCAAACCCAAATAGGTGCCATGATAGTCTCTATAATCATCAAAAGACTCACTTCACTAGCACTTATATATTTTGCTCCATTTCCTAATAAAACCCTTGAAATAGGGCTTATTAATAATCCCATAACCATTACAATCATTAAAGTTTTAAAATCTATTAGTAATTCATCACAAAAGAAAAAAGCTATTGCACTCAAGGCTAATCCACTAAAAGCAGTTAAAATAACCCTATCCATATCTTTATATCTTGATAATAAAACATAAGAAGTGGCAAATAAAGCTGTACATAAAAGTGCGTAAATATTTCCTTCAAAACTACCTATTTCTAGTTTGTCGTTAAATATTATAAATAATCCCACGAACATAAAAAATGAAGCAATTATTATATTTTTTGTAATTTTTTCCCTATAAAATAAATAAGCAAATAAAGCAGAAAAAAGGGCTGCTGTACTAAAAATAATTACAACATTTGCAACTGTTGTTGTTTTTACAGCTGTGATAAAAAATATATTTGAAGTTCCCATCAAAGTAGCGCAAACTATCATCATAGGTAAATTAGTAGTTAATGCTTTTTTTATGTACTCTTTTTTATTTAAAATAAAACTTGAGAACATAGAAATAAACATAAATATTCCTATATAAAAAGAGAACAAAAAAGGCGAAATTGTAGTAAATTTTATAAAAAGAGATTCTAAACTCATAATAAATACACCCAAAGATGTAAGAGCTAAACCTTTAGCATTGTTTGTCAAATTGTAATCCTATGGAAAAATATATAAGGATGCAAGAAATGCATCCTTAATTTAAAGTGTTAAATATTGTAGTAGTTTGCTTCTTTGTGAGTAACCACAATAGCACAAGTTGTTTGTTCTGGGTGCATTTGGAAAGTTTCACTTAACTCTATTCCAAACTCCTCAGGATTTAATAAATCAAAAATATCTCTATTCATTGCTAAATCAGGACAAGCTGCATATCCTGGAGAATATCTACAACCTACATATTGTTTCATTTGAACATCATTTAAAGTATGTCCCTCTTTTGGCACGATGTCTAAATCTAGTCTAATTTGTTTATGTAAAACCTCAGCTAAAGCTTCAGCTAGTTCAACCCCAAGTCCATGAACTTGGTAATATTTTGTAAACTCACCTTTGTCATATAAACTTCTTTCATAATCAGTGATTTTAAGCCCAGCACTTGCAAGTGTAAATGCCACAACATCAAGTCTATCATTTGCAAAAAAGTCAGCAATACATCTAAATGGTTTTCTTTTTTGTCTTGGGAATTCCAACACTTTTATAGCTTCACTCAAAGGTGGTACATTTTTTGATTCCTCAAGTGTGTTAAACAGATGTTTTTTATCAAAAATATAAAGTTTATTATCGTGCGATATACAAGGATAATATGCATAAATAGCAATCGGGTCAAAAATATCTTTATCAACTAACTCTGCTTTTAAAGCTTGATAAGTTGGCTCAACTACTTCTTCTTCATATTTTAAAAATGCAGCAGCATCTTGTTTTCCTCTTTTATATCCCCATCTTTGTCTAAATAAAACCCTGTGATTTATCCATTTAAAAATCAGTTCTTTATCAAGTTTTGCACCAGTTTTTGTGATTCTATCCCAAATTGGAGGGAAAGTAAAAGTTCCTTTTTCAGGAAGTGGTATCTCTTCATAAGGAGGAATTTCCACAGCTTCTTCTTCCACTCTATCGCTTGTATCATGAATTTGAATTAAATCAGCAGCAAGTGCTGTATTATTTTCATCACCAGCTTCAATTCTTTGCATAGAAACAACCCCATCAAAAGCATCTCTACAATAAAAAATTGGTCCATCATAAAATGGTCTACAATAATCATCTATAAAGTTTTTAGTAAGTGCTGCACCACCCAATAAAACTGGAATCTTAATACCTAATCTTTGTAGTTCTTCAAGATTTTCTTTCATAACAGCAGTTGATTTTACAAGTAATCCACTCATTCCAATAGCATGAGCTTTATGTTCTTGTAATTTATCAACAAAAGTTCCTAAATCAGCTTTTATCCCAACATTTACAACTTTAAATCCATTATTTGAAAGAATAATATCAACTAAATTTTTACCAACATCGTGAACATCACCTTTTACAGTTCCTAAAATTAGTGTTGTTTCACTATCTTTTTCTTGTTTTGGTAAATATGGATTTAAAGCATCAACGGTAGCTTTCATTGTTTCAGCACTTTGAAGTACAAATGGTAACTGCATTTGCCCACTTCCAAAAAGTTCTCCAATTATTTTCATTCCATCAATCAACCACTCATTTACAATTGTTTCAGGATTTACTGTGTGTCTTAACTCTTCAACAAGTGGTAATAATCTATCTTTGTCTCCATCAAGTAAAAGTTTTTTAACTTTCTCAATAGGTTCAAGTTTTTGATACTCTTCATCACTTTGTTCTTCTTGTGCACCAACATTTGAGAAATGTTCAATAAATGCAAATAACGGGTCACCATTTTCATGGTTATTGAATATTAAATTATCACAAGCTTTTTTATCTTCAGGGCTTATTTTATTTAGTGGTAAAATATGTTTTACATTTACAATTGCACTTGTTAAACCTGCTTTTACACAATGGTCAAGGTAAATTGAATTTAAATAAATTCTTGCGTTTGTAGCAAGTCCAAAAGAGATATTTGATAAACCTAAAGTTGTTCCAACTTCTGGATGTCTGATTTGAAACTCTCTAATTGCTTCAAGTGTTTCAATTCCAGCTGTTCTATATTCATCATCCCCTGAACCAATAGTAAAAGTAAGCATATCAAATACTAAATCAGAAGCTTCAAATCCATGTCTATTTACACATAAATCAAAAATTCTTTCAGCAATTCTTAGTTTATCATCTTTTGTTTTTGCCATTCCAACTTCATCAATTACTAGACAAACTAAAGCTGCTCCAAATTTTTTGGCTAATGAACAAACAGCATCAAACTTCTCTTCACCATCTTCAAGATTTACAGAGTTGATAATCGCTCTTCCACCTATTTGTTTAAGCGCTGCTTCTAAGGCATAAATTTGAGTTGAATCTGGCATTAAAGGAAGTGCAACTTTTTGAGAATAAAGTGCTACAACCTCATCCATATCAAATCTTTCATCACGACCTGCAAATCCTACAGAAACATCAATTACATGAGCTCCTGCTCGAACTTGTTGTTGTCCAACACTCAAAGTTCCTTCATAATCATTTGCTTTTAAAAGTTCTCTAAAAGCTTTTGAACCAGTGGCATTTGAACGCTCACCAATTAAAAGTGGAGCTGGTTCTTGTTTTAATGGAACTGTTCCAAAAAGTGAAGCCAATGAAGCCTTTAAAAATCCACAAGGTTTTAATGGAACATCATTTTCAACAGCTTTTGCCAAAGCTTCTATATGCTCAGGAGTGGTACCACAACAACCACCTAAAAATGAAACCCCATGAATTTTTAAGAACTCTTTTTGTAAAGCTGTAAATTCATCTGGTTGCATTGGATAATAAGTTTTTCCACCTCTATTTTGAGGAAGTCCAGCATTTGCATGAACTGAAATTGGGAACTTACAAACTTCACTTAAAGTTTTAACATGTTTATGAACTTGTTTTGGTCCAGTTCCACAGTTAAATCCTAAAGATAAAATATTAAATGGACTTAAAATCGCAGCTATTGTCATAGCATCTGTTCCAATTAACATTGTTCCACTTAGTTCAATAGTAACAGAAACCATAATTGGAATATGTGGTGCTGTGTCATTTAAAGCATGAAGTGCAGCTTTTATTTGAAGTGGGTCTTGGCAAGTTTCAAGTAAAAATATATCCGTTCCACCATCAGCTAAACCTTTAGCCATGATTTTATAACCCTCATACATTTCATCATATTTTATATGACCTAATGATGGAAGTTTCGTCCCTGGTCCAACTGAAGATACACAAAATCTAGGTTTTTGTGGTGTACTATATTTTTCACAAGATTTTTTTACAAGAGATGCTCCAAGTTTTGATAACTCATAAGACATATGACCAATACCATATTCATCTAAAACCCAAGGCATTGAACCAAAAGTATTTGTACAAATTAAATCAGCACCAGCTTTGGCATAATTATCGTGAATATTTTCCAAAATATGTGGAGCAGTAAGATTTAAAAGTTCATTACAACCTTCTAAATCTTGGTTTTCAAATAACCACTCTTCTTGTTTTATATCTGCAATTTGAAGCTGTGTTCCCATAGCTCCATCAATGATTAAAACTTTTTCTTTAATTAAATTTTTTATTGTTTCTAACATTTTTTTCTCTGTATTATTAATTATAATTGTTTTTGATATTTATTATTAGATAGTGTACTTAAATCGTAGTTAAAAGTTGTTAAATTGTTAATTTTTATTATCTAGTACAATCAGTAGTTACATTATCAACTAAAGTAATATACCACTGATTATCAATTTTTGTTAAATAAAATATAATACTGTATGGTATGGTTACTTCATAACTTGTTTGTTCGAAAAAATCAGCTTTATCTATCTCTTCAAGCTTATAACTATTGGGTTTTATAAGATTTGATTCTTCCATTATTTTTGTAATATATGGTTTTGTTTGGGCATTTACAAAAACCCCTTCTTTATCCCAACCATATAAACTATCATCATAGGGACTACAATTAAAAGTTGCTTTATCAAACTTAATTTCAAAAGAATCTATATTATTATCAACTTCATTAATACTCTTTTTTATCTCAAAAATATTTCTATTTTCAAACTTTGTAACATCATAATAACCATTAAGAGGATGAATATACTTTGCATTTAATAAAGCTAAATTGTTTTGTTTTATAGCTAATACAATTTGATTTATTTCATTTATCAAAACAGGAGTAATAGGCTCTTTTTCATAAACTTTTTTTTGATTAACATCTAACTGATTATTATTAACGGAACAAGCTGTTAAAAAAAAGGAAAAAAGCATAAAAATTGATAAATTCAAAATCCTTTTTAGAAACATTTTCACTCTCTTATTACTTTTTCTTTTTATTATATTTAAATATCTAATAATTAATTATTAAGAGTTTATTTTAATAATATCTTGGCTAAAATAAATCATTAAAAATTTAACTATTAGGAATTAATAATATGACTGAGTCAAAATATATCTGGATGGATGGAGAATTTGTAGCTTGGAATGATGCAAAAGTACATGTATTAAGCCACACTCTTCATTATGGAAATGGTGCTATTGAGGGAACAAAAGCATATAAAACTGTTGATGGAAGATGTGCTATTTTCAAATTAAATGAACACACTCAAAGATTATTAAACTCTTCAAAAATGACACTTATGAATGTACCTTTTACACTTGAAGAATTAAATAAAGCACAAGTTGAATTATTACAAAAAAATGAATTATTTGAGGGTGCATATATTAGACCATTAGTTTATTTAGGTTATGGTGTAATGGGACTTTATCATAAAGATGCTCCTGTAAATGTATCTGTTTCTGCTTGGGAATGGGGAGCTTATTTAGGAGAAGAAGGTCTTAAAAAAGGTGTAAGAGTTAAAATTTCATCTTTCACAAGAACTCCAAATACTTCAGGAATGGGAAAAGCAAAAGCAGTTGCAAACTACTTAAATTCTCAAATGGCAAAATATGAAGCTGTTGAAGCTGGATATGATGAAGCATTATTAAGAGATGACCAAGGTTATATCGCTGAAGCATCTGGTGCTTGTTTCTTTATCGTTAGAGATGGAAAATTAATCACTCCTCCAAATGACAACTCTTTAGAATCAATCACTCAAGCAACTGTAATCGAATTAGCTGCTGATATGGGAATTGAAGTTGTAAGAAGAAGAATTTCTAGAGAAGAAGTTTATATAGCAGACGAAGCATTCTTTACAGGAACAGCAGCAGAAATCACTCCAATTAGAGATGTTGATGGAAGAGTTATTGGATGTGGATCAAGAGGGGCTATTACAGAAAAAATCCAATCAGCATATTTTGATGTTGTTGCTGGTAAAAATGAGAAATATATTAAGTATTTAACATACGTTAACTAAACTTAACTAATATAACTTATTAAATACAAAAAAATAAGGAAAATTATGCCTATAGATAATGACTATTTTAAAAATAGACAACAAAATAATGGTGGTGGAAATAACAATGGAAACGGTGGAAACTTCCAACCTCCATTTGAAACACCTGAGTTTTTTAAAAACTTTGGAAAAAAAGCTGGAATGATTTATGTGGTTATCATAATAATTGCTGCACTTTTTATTTTTAAACCATTTGTAATTATTGAATCTGGACAAGTTGGTATTAAAGCAACTACTGGAAAATATGATGAAACACCTTTAAATCCAGGATTTCATTTATATGTACCTGTTTTCCAAAAAGTTATTATAGTTGATACAAAAGTTAGACTATTAAATTATAGAAGTGTTGAAGAGATGAGTGGATTTGATGCAGGGATTAAAATAAATCCAGCAATTAATATCCTTGATGCAAGAGGTTTACCTGTTTCTATTGAACTTACTGTTCAATATAGATTAACAGCTTCAGGAGCGCCATCTACAATTGCAACTTGGGGACTTTCATGGGAAGACAAAATTGTAAATCCAGTTGTTAGAAATGTTGTTAGAAATGTTGTTGGTGGATTTAATGCTGAAGATTTACCTACAAAAAGAAATGAAATTGCAACTATGATTGAGCAAGGAATTAGAGGACAAGTTGAAGGACTAGAAGGGAAACCTGTAAGTGTTGAATCTGTTCAATTAAGAGAGATTGTACTTCCTGCAAAAATCAAAGAGCAAATTGAAAGAGTTCAAATTGCAAACCAAGAATCTGAAAGAGTAAGATACGAAGTTTTAAGAGCAAAACAAGAAGCTGAAAAAAGAGCTGCACAAGCTACTGGTGAAGCTGAAGCAAAAAGAATTGAAGCTCAAGGAAGAGCAGATGCTGTAACTATTGAAGCAAAAGCTCAAGCATTAGCTAATAAATCTATTGCTGAATCTTTAACTCCTAATTTATTACATATGCAACAAATTGAAGTTCAAGGTAAATTCAATGAAGCTCTTAGAGAAAACAAAGATGCTAAGATTTTCTTAACACCTGGTGGTTCAACTCCAAACATTTGGGTTGATACTAAAGACAAATCTCGAGATGCAACAATAAATCAATAAAAAGAAGAAGTAGTTTTACTACTTCTTTTAAAACCATGAAAATAAACTCTTTTTTATTAATATTCATCTTTTCATTTTTTATCACAACTTCTACTTATGCAAAAGAGATAGAATCTATTGTGAAAATTAAACCTGAAATAAAATATGATGAAAATTTTAAATATGAAAAAATTGAAGAATATAAATCAACAGAAGAAAAAGATTCTATAAAAAATTTTGATTTTGGATTTGATATGAATATTAATAAAGAAGAAAAAACTATCGATTATTGGAAAATCGATGTTAAAACAAATTTTTAAGGGAATAAAACTATGGAACAATTAAATAAAATAGATTGGCAAAAGATGGATAATCTAATTCCAGTTATCACTCAAGATGCAACAACAAATGAAGTTTTAATGCTTGCATATATGAATCAAGAAGCCCTTGAATTAACAATTAAAACAAATTATGCTCACTACTTTAGTAGAAGTAAACAAAGAATTTGGAAAAAAGGTGAAAGTTCAAATCACTTACAAGAAATTGTTGAAATTTTAATTGATTGTGATAATGACACTCTACTTTTAAAAGTAAATCAAGAGGGTGTTGCTTGTCATACAGGAAGAAAATCTTGCTTTTTCACAAATCTAAATACAAATGAAACAATTAGTGATGTGGAAATTAATACAACAAATGCTTATGGAATAATTGATACTTTATATCATGTTATCCAAGAGAAGAAAAATGATGATCCAACAAAATCATACACAGCAAAACTTCTTCAAGGTAAACAAAATTCAATGCTTAAAAAAATAGTTGAAGAATCTGGCGAGTTTACTTTTGCTATAAAAGATAATGACACAGAAGAGATTATTTATGAAGCTGCGGATATTACATATCATGTTTTAGTTGCACTTGCATCAAAAAATATAAGCCCAGATAGGGTAAAACAAGAGTTAGCTAGAAGATTTGGAATTTCAGGTATTGAAGAAAAAAATTCAAGAGTTGATAAATAAGTAAATAAAAAGAGTTTAAAAACTCTTTTTATCTTTCACAGTCCTAGTGGCAACCACATCCAGTTCCACAACTTCCACTACTTTTAGCTTTTTGAGCTGCTTCGTGTTCAGCTTTTATTTTTTGACCTTCAGTTGAACAAGCACTTACACCAGCTGGCATAATTGGTTGAATTGCTGAATTATCAATGTTATCATCGATATTTGCTAAGAATTGGATTAACTTATCAGCAGCAATCATATATCTTTTTGCTGAAATTGATTCAGGGTTAAAATATACTATTGGTTTTCCACTGTCTCCACCTTCTCTAATAGCTGGTTCAATTGGTAAATTTCCTAATACTTGAGTGTCATATTGAGTTGCTAACTCTTCACAAGTTCCCATTCCAAAAATATCAGATTCTACATTACATGATGGACAAATAAATCCACTCATATTTTCAACAATTCCAGCAACTGGAATATGAAGTTTTTTGAACATATCTAAACTTCTTCTTGAATCATCAAGGGCAACATGTTGAGGAGTTGTTACATTAATTCCAGCACTTACAGGAACACTTTGAGCTAAAGTTAATTGAGCAT
The DNA here is from genome assembly GCA_028681275.1 of Aliarcobacter sp. Lineage (GTDB taxonomy): Bacteria > Campylobacterota > Campylobacteria > Campylobacterales > Arcobacteraceae > Aliarcobacter. The sequence goes on along the minus strand of JAQUIV010000008.1, from coordinate 11,075 downwards.
CACCAGTTCCAGGAGGCATATCAATAAATAAAATATCTAACTCTTCCCATAAAATATCTCTTAAAAGTTGTTGGATTGCTTTCATAATCATAGCACCTCTCCAAATAAGAGCTTGACCTTCAGCCATTAACATTCCCATTGACATAACATCAACACCATAAGCATTTAATGGTTTTGCTTTATCTCCAACAATTTCTACTTCTTTTCCCTGTAAACCCATCATTCTAGGAATGTTTGGTCCATAAATATCAGCATCTAAGATACCAACTCTTTTACCTTGCATAGCAGCAGCAACGGCTAAATTTACAGTTGTAGTTGATTTTCCAACTCCACCTTTTCCAGAACTAACCATTACCACTTTTTTAATTTGAGGAGCTATGTTTTTTCCACTTACACTATTACTTGCTTGAGCTTGTTCTTTTGGTTTTGTGAAATTTAAAGTCACATTTATACCAATAGCACTCATTGATGCTGTAATCTCTTTTCTTAGTTGAGCTTCAACTTCAGGAGCTGTTGAAGTTATATCAAGAAAGATAGAACAGTTTGTTCCATCTACTTGAATATCTTTTACAAATCCAAACTCTACAATTGATTTTGCAAAACCTGGATACTTAATATTTTCTAACTCTTTTTTAATATTTTCTATAGTTGCCATAATAAAAATTCCTTCATATTTTTTAATTATTGAATTATATTTTAAATAGGATAATTTTTATCTTAATTAACCAGCAATATCAATCATCGCTTGACCATGCTCTTTTACAATTTTTTGTGTAATTTTATATGAACAGAATTTTGGTCCACACATAGAACAAAACTCTGCTTCTTTAAATACATCTTGAGGAAGAGTTTCATCGTGATATTCTCTTGCTCTATCTGGGTCTAAACAAAGTTCAAATTGTTTATTCCAGTCAAAACCATATCTTGCATCAGACATTTCATCATCAATATCTCTTGCACCTTTTCTTCCTCTTGCTATATCTGCTGAGTGAGCAGCAATTTTATATGCAATAATTCCATTTCTAACATCTTCAGCATTTGGTAAACCTAAGTGTTCTTTTGGAGTTACATAACATAACATTGAAGCTCCATGCCATCCACCAACAGCTGCACCAATTGCAGAAGAAATATGGTCATAACCAGCAGCAATATCAGTAGTTAATGGTCCTAAGATATAGAACGGTGCTTCATGGCAATACTCTTTTTCAAGTTTCATATTTCTTTCAATTTGATTTAAAGGAACGTGACCAGGACCTTCAATCATAACTTGAACATTTTTTTCCCAAGCTCTTAAAGTTAATTCTCCAAGAACTTTTAACTCTCGTAATTGTGCTTCATCAGATGCATCTGCTAAACATCCAGGTCTTAAAGAGTCTCCTAAAGATAAAGAAACATCATATTTTGCACAAATATCTAAAATCTCATCAAATGCTTCATAAAATGGATTTTCTCTGTGATAATGCATCATCCAAGCAGCCATTAAAGAACCACCTCTTGAAACGATTCCCATTTTTCTTTTTGCAACATGAGGCATAAATTCAAGTAAGAATCCAGCATGAATTGTAAAGTATGAAACACCTTGTTGAGCTTGTTTTTCAATAACTTTTAACATAACATCAATAGATAAATCTTCGATTTTATCTTTTACGTCATGTAAAATTTGATAAATTGGAACAGTTCCAATTGGAACTGTTGAGTGTTCAATTACAGCTGTTCTAATCATATCTAAGTCACCACCTGTACTTAAATCCATGATTGTATCAGCACCATATTTTAAACAAACATCAACTTTTTCTATTTCACCCTCAACATTTGAAGCAAGTGCAGAAGAACCGATATTTGCGTTTATTTTGCATGAAGATGCAATTCCAATTGCCATTGGAACTAAATGTTTATGATTAACATTTGCTGGAATTATTAATCTTCCTCTTGCTATCTCAGCTCTTACAAGCTCAGGGTCAAGTTTCTCAATTTTAGCCACATATTCCATATCTGGCGTAATAATTCCTTGTTTCGCATAATACATTTGAGTTCTAATTTTGTCATTTTTATGATTGTCTAACCAATTTCTCATTTTTAAAATCCTATAGTTTATTATATTTGAATTGTAAATCGATTATAGCTAAATATGTTTAGAGAACCTTAATTACTTCCATTAATTCCAAATTATTATTTGTATAAGTTTCTTTTCTATATAATAATTCAAATATACAATAGGAGTAGTAATGATTATTGATGATGATTCTAAAAACTCTCCAAGCTTTTCTTTTTTTACAAATGAAGAGTTAGAACAAAAAGATTGTATAAAACAAATTGATTTAATTCTTGAAAAATATAATATTTTAGAAAATGACAATCAATTAATAGGTTCTATTGAAAAAAATGTTTTATATACGATAAATTATATAGAAACATTATCAACTAAAAAAGAAAAAATCCCCGATGATTTAGAAAATTTATTTTTAAATAATATTACATTTAAAGAACAAATCAATCTTTATATTGAAAATAAATTACTAAATATTACAAAAAAAGACTCCATTTATTTTTTCAAAGATATAAATATAATGTTACATATTTTATCTATTGGAACTCAAGAAAAAATCATAGAGTCATATAATAGTTATAACTATGACTCCCTTTCTAATCTTTTTAGATTTTACGAAGCAAAATTAAAATATTTATTTTTAAATGATAAAAAACTTTTTTCTATAACATTTGATTCTTATATTGTTTTATTACGAACAATTACCCAACTATGTAGTTTTATCTCTATTGATGTGGTTGCAAGAAAAAGTATAAGATTTTTTATAGAGTTAATGACAGAAACAATAAATCTTTTAAAATTTAATGTTTTATTGGATGAAGAAAAAATAAATAAACTAAATAATATTCAAGGGAAATATTTATATTACTTTTCACATATTGATGAAATAAAATTTGAATTAAATGATTTAAAGATAACTTTTAAAGACTATTTATTAGCTCTTGAAAGACTGGAAGATGGATACATCTTATCAAAAGAGAGTAATTTTGGAAATGAGACTAAAGATTTGGACTCTTCTGAATTTTTGATATATAAAATGAACTCTTCGGTTTTAATTCTAACATTAATAAAAGAGTTAAAAAATTCTTTGGATGAAGTTTTATATTTTGATTCAGAATATTTCCAAAAAATATTGAGATTTTATTATAAAAAATTTAGTTTATATTTTCCAAGTGAAGATATTGCTCAAAATTTAAATGATTTTGAAAAAGATCTATTAAATGCCCTTTTGACAAATTATCAACTAAACCAAGACTTTTTAAAAAAACTTGATTATCATTTGATTATTGATGATTTTGTATTTTCTCAACAAAATACAAACAATGTAAATTTAGAAATTATTTATAAACTTCTATATTTTGCACCTGATATTGCTATATATAAATATCATCAAATTACTCAAATTCTAAGTGATTATAAACCAATAAAAAATGATTACCATGAATTTTTTAAATTAGAAATATTTGATTTAACAATAAATAAATCTATGACAAATAAATATACTATGGAGATTGAAGAGTTATTAAACAAAATTTATATTTATGTTGATAATTATAAAATTGCTTCACATCTTTTATCTGTTTATTCGAAAATCTATTTGAGTCTTAGCCTTTTTTATTCAACAAATCAAAGAAATCTAGAAAAAGCAAAAAATTTATATTCAACATTTGTGCAAATAAATGGTTTAGATACTCTTTTAAATGAATATAAGGATATAAATTTTGCTATTTTAGACAACATTCAAATTTCTAGTGAACTTATTTTAAAAGAGTTTTTAAAAAATAAAAATCTTGAATTAGAAAATGAATTATTAACTATCTTAGATAAAATAAATAAAAATTTACCTATTGATGAAATTAAAATATTTTTAGCAAATTTTATTTCAAATAATATATTTCATGGTTTATGTGAAACATCTATTCTTGAAACTAATCAAAATTTGGCTATCTTGGAAGCAGGATTTGAAGAGTATAAGATAGTTTTACCAAAATATATAATTAGATTAGTTTTTACAACTGTTTATAAAAATAATTTCTTATCAATTCTTGATGAAAATAGAACTCTAATAGAAAATAATATTTGTAGAATTCTTAATAATCTTAAAAATCAAAACAAAAAATTCAATATTCTTATTGATGATGAAGATGAAATAGAGATAAATTATTAGTATTTTAGGAAAATGATGAAAAAAGATTTAATTGAAGAGATAAATTCCTTACCACCACTTCCTTCAAGTGTAATTGAACTTGATAAATATAAAAATGTTGAAAGTACAAATGTTCAAGAGTTAATTTCAATTATTGAAAAAGACCCTTTAATGGTTGTAACCATTTTAAAAGTTGCAAATTCAAGTATGTTTGGATTTAAAAGTAAAGTAGAAACTTTAAGTAGAGCCATAAATCTGCTGGGTATAAATTTCACTATCTCTATTGCAATTGGATCTGCTATTCAAAATACAATAAATAGCAATTTATTAGCATATGCTGTAAAAAATGATGATTTTCTTTTCATAAGTGCACTAGCCTCTAATATTATAAATACTTGGGTTTCAACAATAAATTTTGATTTAAAAAATGAACTTTTATTACCTGCATTTTTGCAAGAAGTTGGGAAATTTATCATTTCCGAAGTTATTCAAAAAAATAGAAAATCAGAAGAATTTTTGGTTGAATTAGAAGAGAGAAAAGATACAACTTTCTGTGAAAAAAAATATACTGGATATTCGTGTGCAAGAATAACCGCAAATGTTTTTAAACAATGGGATTTAAGTCCAAATATAATTATTCCAATTGCTTTTACCGATGATATTGAATCTTGTCCAAATGAATTTAAAACAAAAGCGCAGATTTTAGAAATCGTAAAAATCTTATGTGATATTCGTTATCCACTTAGTGATGAGAATATTCATAAAGCTTTAGAAAAAGTTGCTTTGTATAATTTTGATGTTGAGAACTTTTTAAACTCAATTGATGTGATAAAAGAAGTAATTAAACAAAATACTTAACTTAAGCGTAAGTAAAGTTATATTATAATTTGTAACTTTTTTACACAAAGGGGTTTTTGTTGTTAGATGTTACACTTATCGTTTTATGTGCTGGGAATTCCACGCGTTTTGAACATAAAACAAAAAAACAATGGATTAGAATAGAAAATGAACCTTTATGGCTAAATGTGACAAAAAGGTTAGCTTCTTTTTCACAATTTGATAAAATTATCGTTACTTCTCACGAAGATGAATTAAATTATATGAAAAATTTCACCTATGATTTTACTTTTGTAAAAGGTGGAGATACTAGGCAAAAATCTATTTTAAATGCTTTAGAATTAGTAACAACAAAATATGTAATGATAAGTGATGTGGCTCGTGCTTGTATTCCCCAAAGTGTAATTAAAAATCTTTTAGATGAAAAAGAAAATGCAGATTGTATAGTTCCTGTTTTAAATGTGACAGATACTGTAATTTATGAAACAAATACAATAAATAGAGACCAAGTAAAATTAATCCAAACTCCACAACTTTCCCTAACAAAAACTTTAAAAGAAGCCTTAGATACAAATATTGAATATACAGATGAAAGTTCAGCTATTAAAGCAATAGCAGGAACAATCAAATATATTCAAGGAAGTAAAGAGAGCAAAAAATTAACTCTTGGAAATGAACTAGATGAACTGCCTTGTTTAAAAGAAGCATCAAAAAACTTTTTTACAGGAACTGGTTTTGATATTCATGCCTTTGAAGATAATAAAGAGATGTTTTTAGGTGGTGTAAAACTTCCTTATGAATATGGATTTAAAGCTCACAGTGATGGTGATGTTTTAATTCACTCTATTATTGATGCACTGTTAGGTGCTTGTGGAGCTGGAGATATTGGGGAATTTTTCCCTGATACTGATGAAAAATATAAAGGTATTGATTCAAAACTTTTATTAGAGCATATTGTTCGATTTATTTACAATGTTGGATATGAGATTGTAAATATTGATACTACAATAATTGCTCAAAAACCAAAAATCAACCCTTTTAAACATGAAATAAAAAATTCTTTAGCTGCGTTATTGAATATTGAAAAACAGTTTATAAATGTAAAAGCAACAACTGCTGAAAAAATGGGATTTATTGGTAGAGCAGAGGGAGTAGCTGTTCAAAGTATAGCTACATTGAAATATTATGATTGGAAAAGAAAATGAATATATTAATTATCGAAAATGAGATTTATTTAGCTCAAAAAGTTGTATCAAGATTACTTGATGATGGACATAGTTGTGATTATATCGAGTCACCAAATATTGATAATCTTACAAAAGATTATGACACAATTCTTTTATCAACATCTTTACCCTCAGCCTTATGTAAAAATATCATAAAAAAATATTCTGAAAATTCAATCATTCTTCTTTTAGTCTCTTATATTTCTGATGAAACTGTTACAAATCCTATTAAAGATGGTGCAAAAGATTATATTATGAAACCATTTATTATGGATGAATTAATTAGAAAAATCTATCATTATAAAGATTGTAGAAGTTTAAAAAGAGAGTTACAAACTTTAAGAGAATATTTTGAATTTACAATGGCAGAAATTGATACATCTGATACTTTATTGCCTCCATCTTTTCCAACATTAATAGAATCAAACTCACAAAAATGTGCTGATAAATTAGTTTTTGAACTTTCAAGAAAGATGGATTTACCAATTATTTTTATCTCATTAACTTCAATTTCATGGCAAAAACAGATAAATGCAATACAAGGAAAATCTATAATTTACCTTACCGATTATCACACTTTAAAAAAGAATGTTAAAGAAAATGTTATAAAATTTATTGAAGATAAAAACTGCGTAGTTTCTACATTAGAAACAGAAATTGATTTCCCATATAGAAAAATCGAGTTTAATAATGACAACCAACTAATTGGAAACTCAAATATTATGACAATAAACGATTATGTAAAAATGATGGTTGTTTCTTATCAAAATAAATATCCAGATACTGAACTATCAAAAAAACTAGGAATTTCAAGAAAGTCTCTTTGGGAAAAAAGAAAAAAACTAGATATTGAAAAGAAAAAATAAGGATATTTTATGAATTTTAGAAAATTTTTTCTAACAGTTGGATTTAGTGGATTAAGCCCAAAAGCACCAGGAACTGTAGGTTCGTTTGTATCTTTAATTATCGGACTATTTTTGCTTGAATTTCTTCATGTATCAACTCTATTTTTATTAGCTTTATTAATTACAGTAATTGCTATAAAACAAATAGACATTTATGAAAAAGAAGTTGGTATGCACGATGGGAAAGAGATAGTAATTGATGAATTAGCAGGAATGTGGATTACCCTTGCAATTTGTGGAATTAATAGCTCAAATGTTCTATTTATGGCTCCAATTGCATTTATTTTCTTTAGATTGTTTGATATTTGGAAACCATCATTTATTGGAAAAATTGATAGAGATGTAAAAGGTGGCTTAGGTGTAATGGGTGATGATGTTCTTGCTGGAGTTGCTGCTGGAATTGCAACGGCTGGAGTTTATCAGTTAATTGAAAAATTTATTCTTTAATAATGAACAATATTCTAATTATTGACCATTCTCTTCGAACAGTGAGTCTTTTGAATCTTATTGTTACTGAATTTACAAATTATCAAGCAACTATTGAAACAAAAAAAAATAATATTATAAATCTTTTAGAACTTACAAGTTTTGAATACATTATAATCGATCATATTATTGAGCATGCAGATGAAATAATTGCATACATTTTAAATAAAAATCCTAAACAAAAAGTTATATTATTAAGTGACCATATTAAATGCCCTGTTTCTTGTGATGATTGTTTTAGTTTATTTCAATTTGTTAGATTAATTAAACCTGTTAAACCAAGAACTATTTTAAATTATTTAGATAAGGCAAATGATTTCCTTTGCCCAAATAAAGACAAATTAAAATCAATTAACACAGTTGATGCTCTTTTTAATTTTATTAATCTTGAGGATAATTCGTTTTATAAAAACAAAGAGTTAATTGATAATAAGATTATAATAAAATCAATAACTGGCAATATGAATATAAACGAGATTTTTAAGATTGAAAATTTAGTAAATGAAAGCTTCTTTAAAATGGAAGTAAATGTAAATAATGAAATTGAAATTACTGTAAAATAAGGAAATAACCCTATTTTACAATATCTGCAAATTGTTTGAAGATATATTTCGACTCATGTGGTCCTGGACTTGCTTCTGGGTGATGTTGAACTGAGAAAATCTCTTTATTTTTATATTTAACACCTTCAATTGTATTATCAAATAAATTGATATGAGTTACATCTGCAATCTCTATAATATTATCAGGAACATTATAGTTATGATTTTGTGCAGTAATTTCTACAACACCATTATTAGCAACTGGATGGTTACCACCATGTTGACCAAATTTTAGTTTGTAAGTATCGTATCCATGAGCAATAGAAAGCATTTGATGACCTAAACAAATAGCAAACATTGGAATATTTGCCTCTATTAGTTTTTGTACTTCTTTTTTCTCATTTACTAAAGTTAAAGGGTCACCTGGACCATTTGATAAAAATACTCCACCAATTTCTTTAGCTTCATATCTAGCAATTAAATCTTCACCTTTAAATGTTGAAGGAACTACTTCAACTTCTAAACCAACATTTACAAGCTCGTTTAAAATATTTCTTTTAACTCCAAAGTCAATAACAACAACTTTTTTATCACTCATAACTGCTTTGTTATACGCTTTAACAGAGTGATTCCATGCTCCTGATTTATGAACATAAGACTCTTTTGTTGATACGATTTCAATATAATTTATATCTTCAATTCTTGGACTTGCAGCTAATTGTTTTGCTAATTCATCTTTACAAGAAATTTCAGTTGATGCTATCATCATCATAGCACCTTCATCTCTAATCATTTTTGTTAAATATCTTGTATCAATTTCACAAATTCCTAAAACACCATGTTCTTTTAATAAAGAATCTAAATCATTTTGCGCTCTATAATTTGAATATTGTGCATGATAATTTCTAACTAATACACCTTTACAATGGCACTTTCTACTTTCCATGTCATTGTCATTTACTCCAACATTTCCAATTTCTGGCATTGTAAAAGTAATAAATTGTCCAGCATAAGATGGATCTGAAATAATTTCTTGGTATCCAGTTAATGATGTATTAAAAACTATTTCTCCAACAGATGTTCCTGTTGCACCAAAAGATTTCGCTTCTAAAAAAGTCCCATTTTCTAAATATATCCATACTTTTTGCATTTATATCAATCCTCTTTTTGTTAATTCCTCTTCATATAATCTGTGATATACAAGATCATAATCATCAGTTCCTGGTATTAATTTTCTTTTATAATTTTTTAATTTTGCCATAACTTCACTATCAGCTTTTTCAAAACCTTTAATAAAATCATCTAAAGAAGCAAATATTACATTTTTGATTTGATTATCAGAACATGTATAATGTATAAAATCTTCTTCCCATAAATAATCTAATATTTTGTGAGCAATGTCTGAAAATCTATCTTCGTTATTTAAAATAACTCCAAAATCATTTGCTAATCTTTTTTTAGTCATCCAAAAAAGTTGTCTTCTATCTGCATTTAAATATTCGATTTCTTCTTCTTGAGCTGCTAAAATCTCTTGAACTTTTTCATCTAAAGCAAACTCTTTTTCTAAATCAGCATCTAATATTCTTTCAACTTCTGCTTCAATACTATGTTTCTCTTTTCTAACCTCAACAAATTCACAACTAATTAAATCTCTTGTAATTCTTCTTGAGACATACGGTGTATGATGTAATTTCATTCTCATGCGTTTTTACCCCCTTATAATTGTGTCATCTCGTTCAGGAGATGTTGAAACTATCCCAACTCTAACAGAAGTAACTTCTTCTATTTTTTCAATATATTTTTTTGCATTTGCTGGTAATTTATCATATTCTCTAATTCCAACAACACTATCCCAACCATCTATCTCTTCATAAATAGCTTTTACATTTTCTAAACTTGTTGGAACATAATTAATTCTCTCACCATTTAATTCATAAGCTACGCAGATTTTAATTTTAGGAAATCCATCTAAAACATCAAGTTTCATTAAAGCTAATTGGTCACAACCGTTTAATCTTCCTGCGTGTTTTACTGCAACTGCATCAAACCAACCACATCTTCTTTTTCTTCCAGTTGTTGTTCCAAACTCTTTTCCAACTTGAGCCATAGTTTCACCCTCATCACCAAAATCTTCTGATGGGAAAGGTCCATTTCCAACTCTTGTACAGTAAGCTTTTGTAATACCAGTTACAATTCCTACATCTTTAGGGCTTAATCCTAAACCTGTACAAGAACCAGCACTTACTGTATTTGAAGAAGTTACATAAGGATATGTTCCATGGTCAATATCAAGCATAGTTCCTTGAGCACCCTCAAGTAATATTCTTTTATTTTCATCAAGAGCTTTCCAAACCATATTAGTTGTATTTGTAATAAATCCAGCTAATTTTTCTTTATAAGAAGTTAATTCTTCTAATAACTCTTTTTCATTTGGAGTTGCTATTTGTAATACATCAAATATTGCTCTGTTTTGTTCAAAATACTCTAAAATAGATTTAGTTAATTTAGCAGGTTCTAAAAGTTCACCAACTCTATGTCCAACTCTATTAATTTTATCAGAATAAGCAGGTCCGATTCCTTTTCCAGTTGTTCCAATAGCTTTGTCACCTTTTAATCTCTCTTTTGCTTGATCAATTAAAGCATGATAAGGTAAATTTAAATGTGCTTTATCAGAAATGAAAAGTCTTCCCTCAAGATTTTGAAATTGACTCATCTCTTTGATAATATTTTCAGGTGATAAAACAACTCCATTTCCAATTACATTTATAGCTTTTGGATTTAAAACTCCTGATGGAATTAAATGTAAAGCATATTTTACTCCATCAACCCAAATAGTATGACCAGCGTTGTGACCACCTTGGCTTCTACATACCATGTCATATTTTT
>JAQUIV010000074.1 GCA_028681275.1 Aliarcobacter sp. | reverse complement strand
TGCTTTTGAAAAAACAACAGGTTATTCAAAAGAAGAATTACTTGGAAAAGAAATCTCTATAATTAAACATCCCCAAAGAGATAAGCAAATTATCAAAGAGTTATGGGATACTATTTTAGAACAAAAAACTTGGACAGGAATTATAAAAAATAAAAAGAAAAATGGTGAAGAGTTCTGGTTGGAACAAACAATAATTCCAAAAATAAATGAAGAAAATAAGAATATAGAAAATTTTCTATCTATTAGTGTAGATATTACAGCTAAAAAAGAGTTAGAAAAAATGGCTCAAATAGATAAATTAACAAATATTTATAATAGAAGAATGTTAGATGATTTCCTAAAAATCGAAGTAGATATAGCAGATAGACACAAGGAAGACTTATCTTTAATTATAATTGATATTGACTACTTCAAAACAGTTAATGATACCTTTGGGCATTTAATGGGAGATTATATCTTAACTCAAATATCTAAAATAATTTTAGAAAATATAAGAAACAGTGATATTTTTGGAAGATATGGAGGAGAAGAATTTTTAATTATTTGTAGAAAAACAAATAAAGAAAATGCATTTACATTAGCAGAAAAACTAAGAATATTAATAAAAGATTTCAAATTTAATGAAATCGGACATAAAACTATCTCTTTAGGGATTTCAGATTTTCAAAAAGGTGATACGGTAGAAACTCTATTAAAAAAAGCAGATTCTGCTTTATATGAAGCAAAAAATAGTGGAAGGGATAAATCAGTTATCTACAAAGTTTTGTAACATCAAAAAAGATATTACAAAAACTTTAGATTTTAGTCTATTAATTCAATTGATATTGGATTAAATAATCTCTCATAAAAGGTGGCGTGTCATAGTAATTCTCATTACTATCAGCTAAAGCTGCATTATTTTGACTATTAGTCTCTTCATTACCTTCTGTTATTTCTTCATGTTCGTCATTTTTTGACTCAAATCCAGTAGCAACAATAGTGATTTTTACTTCATCTTTTTCTAATGTACTATCAGAAGTTGTACCAAAAATAATCTCAGCATTAGAATCCATTCTATCGTTAATAGTTCCCATTACATCATTGATTGCAAATAGTGAAACTTGTGGATGAATATTAAAGTGAATTAAAATACCTTTTGCTCCATTTAATGAAACTTTATCTAATAAAGGAGAATCAATAGCATCTTCTAAAGCTCTTTGAGCTGCATTTTCACCTTTAGCTCGACCAATTCCCATTAATGCCATACCTTTGTGTTGCATAATAGTTTTAACGTCCGCAAAGTCTGTATTAATATCAGAGTTTCCTGGATTTAAAATAACTTCACTCATACCATTTACAGCTTGATATAAGATATTATCAATAATTTTGAAAGCATCTTTCATACCAACATTTTCATCAATAATTTCTAATAATCTATCATTTGGTACGATAATAATTGAATCACTTACTTTTTTAAGTTCTTCAAGTCCAAGATTTGCCAATCCAGCTCTTTTTTTACCTTCCCAAGTAAATGGTTTTGTAACAACTGAAACAGTTAATGCACCGATTTCTTTTGCAGCTTTTGCAATTATTGCAGCAGCTCCTGTTCCAGTTCCACCACCAAGACCAGCAGCAATAAAAATAATATCAGCACCTTTTAAAGTAGCTTTAATCTCTTCATAACTCTCAACAGCAGAATCACGACCTACTTCTGGTTTCATACCAGCACCTAAACCTTTAGTTAGTTTAAGTCCTAATTGAATTTTTTTCGGAGCTTTTGAGATATGTAAAACTTGTAAATCTGTATTAGCAGCAATTAAATCAATTTTATGAGAACCTTCATTTATCATGTGGTTAATCATATTACATCCACCACCACCAACTCCGATAACAGCAATTTTTGCTACATTATCAGATAAAACTTTACTTGGCATATCCACTTTTATATCATCTACTCTAAATAAATTTTCCATTAAAACCACTCCGATACTTTATTCCAGAATTTAGACACACCTTTTTTCTTATCTCTTATTAACGGTGTTAAAATTGTAGAATTGCTTTTTATTCGAATCTCTTCGTCTTTTATACTTTGTTGTTGTGCTGCTGGTTTTTCAGAAACATTTTCAACAATTGAAATTTTTGGTTCAATTATTCTGTCTTTTTTTAATGGCTTAAGAAGTTTTTTACCTGAATCTAATTGATAACTTTTATTTGAACCTAAAGCATAAATCAATAATCCAACTGTTGTAGCCATGTTTGCTTCATCAAAATTTACCATTAAATCATTTTTAATGTTTTTAGGATTTGAAACACTAATAGGAATTCCCTCATAAATTTTTTCAGCAAGTTTTTTAATACCATCAAGACAACTCATTCCTCCAGTAATTACAATACCTGAACCTGTATTATCTAAATGACCACTTTTTTTAAGTTTATTTTTTACTAAAATTAAAACTTCTTCAACTCTTGCATGAATAATTGTTTGAATATAATCAAGTGCAACTTCAGAAATACTCTCTTCATCACCAATTCTTGGAATTTTAACTTTCGTAACACCTAATTCATTATTTGGAGAATAATTTCTTAATAAAGAACCATACTCTAATTTTATTTTTTCTGCTGCAGTTGGAGGAGTGTGTAACATTACAGATAAGTCATTTGTTATATGATTTGAACCAACTGGAATAAAACCATTAAAAATAATAGAATTACCTTTAAAATATACAAATTCAGTAGTTGTTGATCCTAAGTTTATAACAACTGCACCAAACTTTTTTTGTTGGTCATCAAGCACTGCAAGAGCAGATGCATAAGAATCTAAAACAAATTTTACAATTTCAATACCAGATGTTTTTAATGCAGATTTAATATTTGTTAAAGCTGTTCTTTTTGCAGTCACAATATATACAGAAACTTCAAGTCGGCTTCCATTCATATTTAAAGGATTATCAACTTCAACTGAATCATCAACTTTAAAGAATATTGGAACAACATGAACAACTTCATATTCAGGAACAATTGTCGCATTATATAAAGCCATTTGCATAACTTGATTAATTTCAGTTTCAGTTATAAGACCATTTGGAACATTAACAGAACCAGAACTTCTTATACTTTTAGAATAACTTCCTGAGATTGAAACTACTGTTGTATCAATAAGTTCTGTTGTCGTTTTTTTTGCCAAAGAAACAGCATCTTTTATAGCTTTTGATGCTTCTTCAATATTTATTATAAGACCTTTATTAATTCCACCACTTTTTTGAATACCAGTACCTAATACATTTATATTATGTTCCATATCATGTTTTGCAATAACTGCTGTAATATTAGATGAACCAATATCAATTGCTAAAAAAGTATTATTCAATCATTACTCCTTTTCTTGAATTGAAGATTTTATATCAAAACTATTTTCTAATTTTTTCATTAAATTTGCCATTAACTCTTCCTCTTGTAATTGTATTATAGTTCCTTTAACAACATCATCTTTTGCTTTATTATATTCACCAAATTTAGAGTTATTTATTCTATATAACACAACTTTATCTTCTAATTTAACTATTCCTTCTTTTGAAACCGATGAGAATAATTCATTTAAAAACTTAGAAGCTTCTTTTTGCTCTAAACCAGAGATTTTATTTACAGATTCTCTTGTAATACCTGATAAATTAGTACCTGTAAAGTCTTTTAATAAAGAAGTAGCTAACTCATCAAGTTTTTTTGCTTTAACAACTTTTTCATAATCTTTTGTAACTAAAGAAGTTGCTTGTTCAAAAGTTAAAGCTTGAGAAACATTCTTTTTGTTTAATTTTACAATCATATATTTATTATTTTCAAAAAATGGTTTAACTATTTCACCCTCTTTTACTTCTAATATTTTTGAATTATTTTCATTTGAATAAGGTAAACTTGACTCTTTATAAGTCACTTTTGAATCAAATTTATCTTCATCTTTTTTAACTTTTAAATAAATTTTTAAAGCTTCTGTTTTTGTGAATTTTTCATCTAAATCTTTTATTATTTGCGATTTAGCTTCTTCTAAAGATTTGATTTTCCCATCTGCGTGTTTATAATCAATTTTGAATTTTTCATAATGAGCTTTAATATCATCTTCAGTTGAGTTTGCTGAAATTAAAGGAATTTCTTTTACTTCTAAATCATAAGAAACTTCTGACATATAAGAGTTTTTGTTCTCTTCCCAATATTTTTTTAATTCATCATTTTTAATATCAACTTTAATGTCATTTGAATTTAAAATTTTAATTGAAATATCATCTTCAATAAAAAGTAATTTACTTAAATTCTCTATTTCTACGCTATTTGGATTTAATTCAAAGAATCCTTGAACTTTTTGTAATAAAATATTTCTTTTTAAAGAATCTTCAAAAACTTTAGGAGTTAATTTATTTTGAGCTAAAACTTTTATATAAGTCTCTTTGTCAAATTTTCCATCTTTTAAGAAAGCATTATATTTTACTAACTCTTTTGCAATATCTTCATTTGTAATGTCAAGACCTAAAGAGTCTGCATATGATAAAACTAGATTTTTTTGTAAAACTTGTCTATAAGCCACATCTTTTAACTTAAGTTGTTCTGCTAATTCTTTACTAAACATTGGCCCAAACATTTTAGAATATTGTGCATAAAGATTTGAATACTCTTGATTGTACTCTTCAACCGATACTTCTCTGTCTCCTACAACAGCTACAACTCCACCTTGTTTTCCATATTCATAAGAACCCCAACCTACAAAACCAGCGCCGACAAATGCAATCGTACTAATCCAAATAGTAATCACAAGCCATTTTTTATGTCTTTGCATCCATGTTATCATAAAATATTATCCTCTTAAAAATTTTCTATATAATACAAAATAGTTGCTTTTAAGTTCGTTAAATAAGAATTAATTCTCTATTTTGTAACTCTTTTTTACCAAGTAAATCATTTATTACCGATTCTCTAATTGTTATCTCTAATTTTTTACAAGCACTTTTAAAAGCTTCTTCTTCTCCAACAATAAAACACATTCTTTTTGCCCTTGTAATTGCTGTATAAAGTAATTTAGTATTATGCATTATATAATGGGAAAAACTCATAGGAATTAAGGCATTTTCATACTCCATTCCTTGGGTTTTGTGAATAGTTAAACAATAAGCAAGTGATAATAAAGAGTGAACATTTTCAAAATCATAAAATACGACCATATCATCATTTGGATATAAAACAATACACTTTTCTTCTTCAAAGTCAAGTTTTATAATAAGTCCTAATTGACCATTATAAACCCGTCTTTCTAAAAAATCAGATGAACCACTTTTATACATACTCATAGTTTGAGCTTTCATGTTTTCATTTTTAATATGTATAACTTTATCAGTTAGTTTATACTCATACACTTTTGAAACAAAAGCTTTTCCTTTTGTATGATTAAAAAGTTTTTGAAGTTGAATGTTTAGATTATCAACCCCTAAAATTCCAGCTTTCATGGGAGTTATTACTTGAAAAAGTGTTAAAGCTTTTGAAATCTTTTTTTTCTTTATAAAATCGTAATATTTTTCAATGTATTCAGCTGAAATATTTAGAATATTATTTAAAATGTACTCAGAATTTTCACCCCTTAAATCTGCAAATTCATTTTGTGAAGAAGAGTTTTTTAAAGCGTAATAGTTTGAAATAGAGACATCAATAAATTTAAAATCTTCATACTCCTCTTTATAAGCTGGAACTTCACCTTTTCTTATATCATTTGCAATTACAGCTATTGCTTGGTTTTCATTTTGTCTATAAATTTTTGTTAATTTACAAATGGGAGCTAATTCATATTTTATAGCATCGGCAAGAACATTTCCAGCTCCAATAGCAGGTAACTGTCCATCATCACCAACAATAATAAAAATAGTATCATCAGCTATTTTTGAAATAATTTGATAAAAAGTAACAGAATTTACCATTGAAGCTTCATCAAGCAAAATAGCTTTATATGGAAAAAAATCTTTCTCTTTATGTTTCATCAAAAGTGATTGGATTGTTGAAGAGTTGTAACCTGTGGTGTCTGAAATACGCTGTGAAGCAATTCCACTTAAAGCAATAGTCATAATATCATCATAAGACATTGTCTCTTCAAGAAGCTCTAAAATTGCCCTACTTGATGTTGATTTTCCAGTTCCAGCATAACCTATTAAAAACAGAGTTTTATCACCATTATTTATAAGCTCAACTGCTTTTTTTTGTTCAGTACTTAATTCAAAACCTAAAGTTTCTTGTTTTTTTAGTAAATATTCATCAAAAGTAGCAATAATTTTTCGATTTTTTTCATCTTTTCTTCTACTAAAAAAGTCTAAAATTCTTTTTTCTGCATAATAAAGCATTGATAAAGCATATCTATTTTCACTTGTTACAAAAATATCTTCATCAACTAACATTTTTGAAATAGCTGACTCGTATAAAGCTTCTTCATTCGAAAATCGTAAACTTTCATCTAAAAGTCTATATAAATGAAATTTATCTATTGAAGAGTTTCCATTATTATCGCAATATTCTCTTAGAGTATAGTTTAAACATGCCATTATTCTAAACTCTGATTTTGGGTCAATTCCAAGTGATTTTGCTATTTCATCGGCTCTTTTAAATCCAATTCCTTTTATGTTTATTAAAATATATGGATTTTCTTTGATTTTTTCTATTAGGTTTTCAACTTCACCTAAACTTGAATATATTTTTGTAATAAGATTTGAAGTAACTCCAAATTTTGCTAAAAACGAACCTAATTCTCTTAAATGTTGGAATTTTTGCCAAGAGCTAACTATCATTTGAAGTTTTTTCTCTTTTATTCCCTTAAAATCTAAAAGTTCTTGAGGTCTATTGCTTAATATATCTACTAACTCTTCTTCATCATATTTTTCAAGTAATTCATGGGCAAATTTTTTACCAACACCTTTTACTATTTTTGTAAGAAAAAAGAAGATTTCAGCCTCTTTTAGTTGTAAAGTATCAAATTCAAATTGAACACCATATTTTTTATGGGTTATCCAATTCCCTTTTAAAATTACTTCTTCACCAACTATTTTTTCAATATCAGTATCAAAATATGCACCACAAATTTTTTGATTATTCTCTAAAACTGCAATTATGTATTTTGTTTCATCATTTTTGTATAAAACTTTTTTTATAACTCCTGATAATTTAAAGCTTTTATACTCTTCTTGACTCATTAATATCCATCATTGAATTTTTGATTTTTGTGTTTATCTTTTTTGTAAGTAGTACTATTTTTCTCTTTTTGAATAAGATTTGCATCTTTTAATAAAATTGCTCTTTCATCTTCAAAAGATTTAGAATGTTCTTCCAAATAAAACATTGTTTTATTTATGAAAGTTTTTATTCCCTCATAATATTCAGAATATAATTCGATTTCTTTGGTTTTTATCAAATCTTCATAGTTTTTTTTAGTTCTTTGTTTGAATAAATCTTTATCAAAATTATCAAGTTTTAGTAATGAAACAGTTCGTGTAAAAAACTTTTCTAAAACTCTAATATATTTTATTCTTTGCTGTTTTTCGTTTACTTCATAAATCATTTAAGTAAATCTTCTAAATTTTCAATAGGTCTTGCAATCACAGCATTTTCGCCTTTTATGATAATTGGTCGTTCAATTAAAATAGGATTTTTAATCATAATTTCTATTAGTGTCTCTTCATCGTTTATATCTTTTAGATTTAACTCTTTATAAACATCTTCACCAGTTCGTAAAAACTCTTTTGCAGAAATTTTTAGTTTTGATAAAACATCTTTTAATTGCTCTTTTGTAGGAGTTTGTTCTAAATATTTAACAACATTTGCATCTATATTTTTGTTTTCAAGCAACTGCATAGCTGCCCTTGATTTTGAACATTTAGGATTATGCCAGATTTGAATGTTTTGCATTAATAAACCTTAAATTATATATTATTGATTTATTATATCTAAAACTTTTTTATAGAAGATAAAACATTACAAAATGTAATATTTTATTTTTTAGAATGAACTACTTAAACCTAAAGTAGGACCTTTATATTGGTATCTATATTCATTGATATTGTCATTTCCAAATTCTATGGTTTTATTTTTATATCCTGCACTTAAAATTAAAGAATCCTTATTAAGTATTCTGTATCCCAAATTTAAATAGTACTCATATGCGTATTCTATATTGTCATTTCTACCATAAGAGCCACCATATAAAGCTTGAAGTTTATTATCATCATTTTTAAAATTAATTTCAAAAGAAGGAAACTCCTCACTTTGAGGTAAGGTAACACCATATCTAACAACTTTCCAATCTAAGTCAAATTTATTATAAGCAAGTCCAAAATCAGCATTTCTATAACCATATAAATAATGAAATTTTTGCCATTTCGTATTTGTTTCTAAATCTGAACCAACCTGAAGTACATTATTAAAATAAGCTTTACTTTCCATGAAATCAGCTTTTATAGTATGATTTTTATATTTTATTGCAATCTCAGGAAGAAAAGTACTTCCTTCATCAACAGCACTAACCCTTTGTGTTCCAAAAATATCTGTTTTTAAATACATATATGTAAGTTTTGGTGTAATAGAAAAATCTCTATCTTCACTTTTTAAAACTCTATTTTCTTTGTTACTATCTTGAAGAATATTTTCTTTTTTAAATTCTTTTAAAAAATTCTCATCATTATTTTTTACTTCTTTAATAACTTGAACTTCTTCTTTTATCTGACTATTTTGTTGTGTTTGCTGAATAATTTGATTATTTTTTTTAGCTTCTATTGGTTCAACAATATTTTTTTTATTCATAAAGTTGTACTCTATTTTTTTAGCATCAGATAGTTCACTCAAAGGTACATAATCACCATCTGCAAATAAAGTTATAGTTAAATAAGAAAAAATAGCAATTCTTTTCATAAAATCTCCAATAATTTTTAAAATCCGATAGTATCTAAGCTTTAGTAAAAATTATCTAAATAATTATCTTTTGCCAATTTTCTTTAATATAATCAGCAACTCTAAA
>JAQUIV010000073.1 GCA_028681275.1 Aliarcobacter sp. | reverse complement strand
TAAATAGTAGCACAATAATTATTGTAAATAAAGGTGAAAATGTTTTTGTAATAACATATCCAACAATTAAAATAGCCAACATTGTAGGAAATTCATTATACATTCTAAAGAATTTACCACTTTTTTTGCAACTGTTATTTTCTAATTGTTTTCTATATTTTTCAAGTGAAAATGAGTAATAAACCAAAATAGCTAAGGCTGTTAATTTTCCATAAAACCATGAATTTATACTAAAATCTAATAAAGTTGGATTTAAAATAACCATTGTTATTCCACTTGCAATTGTTGCCCACATTGCTGGCATTCCAATATATTTGTAGATTTTATATTCTTGAATTTTTACAACTTCAACAAAATCTTTTTTCTCAATATTTTCCATATGATAAACAAAAAGTCTAGGAAGATAAAAAAGCATAGTCATCCATGACATAAAAGCTACAATATGAAAAGTAAGTATCCAAGTGTAATATTCCATTTTCTATTCCTTGTTTTTTATTTTTGCTCTTTAATTTTTATTAACCATTCATTTAAAGTCTTTTCAAATCCAATATTTGAATTTTCATAAAGTTCTAAATCTTCTTTTAAATACTCTTGTTCAACATATCCTCCAAAATTATGGGGGTATAAATAGCCTATATGCTGTGAATCAAGATGTTTTGGTATATCAAGTAGTTTTCCAGATTTTATCTCTTCTAGGGCTTTATTTACTGCTTTATATGCACTATTAGATTTTGGACTTGATGCTAAGTAGATTGCACATTGTGAAAGTATAATTCTTGATTCTGGATAACCTATTTTATTACAAGCAATCATTGTATTTACTGCAAGATTTAAAGCATTTGGATTTGCGTTTCCAATATCTTCACTTGCAAATATTACTAATCGTCTTGTTATAAAATCTACACTTTCTCCACCATTTATTAATCTACTCATATAATACAGTGCTGCATTAATATCTGAACCTCTTAAAGATTTTATCATTGCACTTGCTAAATCATAATGAGTATCTGAAGATGAAACTCCATCCCCTATTACATTTTCCCTTAACTCTTTTAATAAAGATATATTTATATCTTTTGATACTTTATATGCAAAATTTAAAAGTGTAAGCATGGCTCTTGCATCACCAGAACTTGATGTAATTAGATATTCTAAAGCATCTTCATGGATATTTATTTCAATATCTTTTAAAGCAATATCAAGAATTTTATTCATCTCTTCTTTTGTAAAAGCTTTAAATTCATATAAAAATGATCTTGAACGAATAGCAGAAGTTAAGGTAAAAAATGGATTTTCAGTACTTGCACCAATTATTATTGCATCATAATTTTCCATTATTGGAAGCAAAACTTCTTGTTGAGTTTTTGATAATCTATGTACTTCATCGATAAAAATCAAAGGTTTAATTAAAGAGCCTTTATATTTATCAAATACTTTTCGTAAATCTTCAATTTTTATACTTGTTGCATTAAAATAGTAATAATCTGTGTTTATTTCACGAGCAATTATTTTGG
This sequence comes from Aliarcobacter sp., assembly GCA_028681275.1. Classification (GTDB taxonomy): domain Bacteria; phylum Campylobacterota; class Campylobacteria; order Campylobacterales; family Arcobacteraceae; genus Aliarcobacter. Next base: position 7,552 of record JAQUIV010000073.1, on the reverse strand, counting down.
CTAAAGTAGTTTTGCCAGTTCCAGGTTTGCCATAGAAAAATAGATGAGGAATATCTTTTTGTTTGATTAGTTTATAAAGTGCTTTATCTTTTGCGATAATATGAGATTGACCAACAAATGTTTCTAAACTTGTTGGTCTTAATTTATTAGAGAGATCTATCATCTTCGTTCATAAAGATTCTTAGATTTTTGTATTCCTCTTTTGTTAAAAATCTTGTTTTTCCAGTTGGTAGATTATTTAGCGAAATTCCACCATATTCTAATCTTTTTAAATCAAGAACATCAAGTCCAAAGTGAGCAAAAAATCTTCTTAATTCTCTATTTTTCCCCTCAGAAATTACAACTTTGATTTTAGAGAATTTTTCACCATTACTTTGAATATCATAAGCTAAAAAAGGTGCAAAACTCATAGACTTGATTTTACTTGTTTTATATGCTCCACCTGTTGCATCTTCGATTTCTAAACCATTTTGCATAGCTTGTTCAACGGGTTTTGTAATTACACCATTTACTTTGATTTTATAAACTCTTTCTAAATCAGAGTGCATTAATGCATCAACAATTTCTACGCTATCAGATAAAAGTAATAAACCTTCACTTGCATAATCCAGTCTTCCAACACTTAAAAAGTGTTTATATTTATGGTCAAGTGAATCATAAATAGTTTTTCTACCTTGAGGGTCTTTTTTAGAAACAATTTCACCTTTTGGTTTATTGTAAACTATTACAGTACTTATTTTATTTTTATCTTCTCTAATTGTTTTTTTACCAATATGTACTTCATCACTATTTGAAACTTTTGTTGCAAGATTTGTAACAACTTTTCCATTTACTTTTACTCTACCCTCTTCTATTAGCTTATCAGCTTCTCTTCTTGAGTAGTTACTATTGTGAGATAAAAATTTATTTAATCTTACTAACTCTTCTTGAGTCTCTTCTATTTTCTTTTTCATTTTATACCAGCTTCAATTAAATCATGAATATGTAATACACCAACTAATTTATCATTTTCATCAGTTACAATTAATAGCTGTATTTTATAATCTTCTATCACTTGCAGTGCATCACTTGCTAAAAGCTCTTTGTTTTTTAATCTTTTTGGATTTTTAGTAGCAATATCTTCTACTTTACAATCCATTGAAAAATTATCATTCATCAAAGCCCGTCTTAAATCTCCATCACTTAAAAGTGCAATTACTTTCTTATTTTCATCTTCAATAATAACACTTCCAAGTCTTCCTTCACTCATCACTAAAATCGCATCTTTTAGTTTCGTTTCACGTGAAACGACAGGAAGATTTTCTTTTCTTAATAAATCATCTACTTTAACAAAAAGTTTTTTACCTAAACTTCCACCTGGATGAAAAGATGCAAAATCCTCTTTTTTAAAATCTCTTTTTTTCATTAAACAAACAGCTAAAGCATCACCCATAGCCATAGTCAAAGTAGTAGAAGACATTGGTGCTGCATCAAGTGGACAACCCTCTTTTTCTACATTTATATTTATAAAAATATCTGCATATTTTGCAAGTGTTGACTCAGGATTTCTTGCCATTGCAATTAAAGGGATATTAAATCTTTTTAAGTGAGGAAGAATTTGAACTAATTCGTCACTTTCTCCACTATATGAAATTCCAAGAACAATATCTTCTTTTCCAACCATTCCTAAATCACCATGCATTGCTTCTGTTGGATGAAGGAAAAATGAACTAGTTCCTGTACTAGCTAGTGTTGCAGCTATTTTAGTTCCAACAAGTCCTGATTTTCCAACACCAGTAATGATTAATTTACCTTTTGAATTTATGATTAAATCAATAGCTTTTTCAATATCAAAAGAGATATTAGCAGCAGCTTTTTCTAACTCTTTTGATTCTGTTAATAAAACATCTTTAACTATTTGTTTAAAATCCATTTTTATTCCTTATTGAACAAAGATTGTTGGTACTATCATTGGATATTTTTTGTATTTTCTTGTACAATGTTTTCTTACTACTTTTCTTAATTCATCTTCTAAAATTCTATTGTTTTTTAGAATTCCAGGTTTAATATTTTCTAAGAAAACAGTTAATAAATCTTCAATCTCTTTTGAGAAGAATTTATCTTGTTTATCAGATACAAGTCCAAATGATGTAACTTTTGGTCTTTGAGATAAAGTTCTATCATCTTCATTAATTTGAGCAACAATCATAACAACACCTTCGTTTGCCATTGTTTGTCTATCTAAAATTACATCATCAGAGATTTTGTGATTTAATTGATTATCTATATAAACTTTTCCAGTTTTTACAGTTTTTACTTTTTTAATATATTTTGGGCTTACTTCAATCTGTTCACCATCACTCATGATATAAACATTTCTCTCTAAAACACCACAATCTATACCCGTTTGCCCATGTTTTAAAGCATGATTATATTCACCATGAACTGGTAAAAAGAATTTAGGTTTTACAAGTCTTAACATTAATTTTTGTTCTTCTTGTGCTGCATGTCCAGAAACGTGAATATCTGGATAATCTTGATATGCAACTTTTGCACCAGCTTTTAAAAGATGATTAATAATTCCAGAAACACTTCCTTCATTTCCAGGAATTGCTTTTGCAGAAAGAATAATTTGATCATCAGGTTTGATTTTTATATGTCTATGTTCATGAATTGCCATTCTATAAAGTGCAGACATTGATTCACCTTGTGAACCAGTTGTTACAATTAGAACTTCATTATCATTATATTTATTTACTTCGTGTGCTTCAATAAATTGATCTTTTGGGAATTTGATATATCCAAGATTCATTGCTATCTCAAGATTTTTTTCCATTGATCTTCCAATTACACAGATTTTTCTATTGTAATTTAAAGCTTTTTCAATAGCTTGTGCAACCCTGTGAATATTTGAAGAAAAAGTTGACATTAAAACTCTTCCTTTAGCATTTTGGAATATTCTATCAAAAGTTGGTCCAACTGTTTTTTCTGTTCTTGTAAATCCAGGAGCATGAGAATTTGTAGAATCTGATGTTAAAACTAAAACACCCTCTTCTCCATAATGTGCAAGTCTATGTAAATCTGTTGGAAAACCATCAATTGGTGTGTGGTCAATTTTAAAATCACCCGTATGAATCATCGTTCCAGCTGCTGTTTTAACAGCAATACATGATGAATCTATAATTGAGTGTGTAACATGCATCCATTCAACTTCAAACTCATTTCCAATTTTTATAGGTGTTCTTTTTTGAATAGCTCTAAAATAACCTCTATGTTCTCTCATTTTATGTTCATCAAATTTTGAACCAATCATCTCTAAAGGTAAAGAAGTTCCATAAACTGGGAATTGCATCTCTTTAAATAAATACGGCATTGCACCAATATGATCTTCATGTCCATGAGTAATAATAATAGCAACAATTTTTTCTTTTATTTCTCTAATATAAGTAAAATCAGGGATTAATATATCAACACCATGCATATTTTCATCAGGGAAACTCATACCAACATCAACAATTATTGCTTCATTTTCAGTTTCAATAACCATCATATTTCCACCGATTTCACCTAATCCTCCAAGTGGAGTAATTTTTAGTTTAGCAGTAGTATTTAAATTTAGTTTGTAATGTGGATTTAATCTATCTCTATGAATTTTTTCATTTACTAAATAGGCTTTTTTTAAATCAGTAATCCAACCTTCACCTTTTGTTTGTTGTAAAGCTTGAGGATCTTTTGGAGTTTTTGGTTTTGGTTTTCTTTTTTTGAAAGGTTTTTTTACTTCACCCTCTGTATTTTGTGGGTTAATATCATTTTGATTAGCTTCATTGCTAACAACAACTTGTTCTTCTTTGTTAATTTCTTCCATCTTTTACCCTTGTATGCATTTGGCTATACAAAGATGAACTTACTTCATGAGGTCTTACATTATCATTAATATTTAATTCTTCATAAATTTTAGAAATGGTATTTTTATCTATTACTGATGTAAGATTTTTTGAAAGTTTTTTTCTTGGTTGTACGAAACAGGCCTTTAAAAACTTATTAAAATCTTTATCAAGATGTTTATCCATATCTTTTTTGATATAAAGAATTGAAGATATTATCTTTGGAGGTGGATCAAAAGATTCAGGTGGAACATCAAAAAGTATTCTTGAATCAAGAGAAATCGATTCTGTGATAATACCAAGTGATGAATAATCTTTATTGTTAACTTTCGCAGTAAATTTTTCTGCTACCTCTTTTTGAACCATTACAATAATGTGTTCACAATTTTTATCTTCAAATGCTCTTAATATAATGTTTGTTGCAATATAGTATGGTAAGTTTGCAATTAAGTCATATTTACCATCATGTAAGGTTTTTTGCTTATCCCAAGCCTCTAAAACATCAGTGTGGATGAGTTTTAGTTTACCCTCTTTCATTTCTATTGCGAACTTCGACTTTAAGATACCAATTAAATCAGTATCAACTTCATAAGCAGTCATATCTTTGTACTTGACTAAGTTTTTGGTCAAATCACCTAATCCAGGCCCAATTTCCACAACGTAGTTATTGTTGTTGGGCATCGATTGGATGATCTTATCCAAAATAGTCGTATCTTTTAAAAAGTTTTGTCCGTATTGTTTTTTTGCTTTTACTTTTTCCATAATTGAGAGGAGTATATCTGCTTTTAACTTACAATTAGATAAGATAATATTTAGTAATTATGAAGGATTTTATTTGAGTAGTTTTGCAAAAAGAATAATACCATGTTTAGATGTTGATAATGGAAGAGTTGTAAAAGGTGTAAATTTTGTAGGTTTAAGGGATGCTGGTGACCCAGTTGAAGTTGCAAAAAGATATAACGCTGAGGGAGCTGATGAGCTTACTTTTTTAGATATTACAGCTAGTCATGAAAATAGAGGAACTATTGTTGATATTGTAAAACAAGTTGCTAAAGAGGTATTTATTCCTTTAACTGTTGGTGGAGGAATTAGAAAACTTGAAGATATTTATTCACTTTTAAATGTAGGTTGTGACAAAGTTTCTATAAATTCTTCGGCAGTTACAAATCCAAATTTAATAAATGAAAGCTCAAAAAGATTTGGTTCACAATGTATTGTTGTGGCAATAGATGTAAAAAGAGTTGCTGATGGTTCTTATCACGTTTTTGTAAAAGGTGGACGTGAAGATACAGGTCTTGATGCATTAGCTTGGGCAAAAGAGGTTTATGATAGAGGTTGCGGTGAAATTCTTTTAACTTCTATGGACACTGATGGTGCAAAAACTGGATTTGAATTAAATATAACAGGACAAATTTCTAAACTTGTTGATATTCCCGTAATCGCAAGTGGTGGGGCTGGAACTATGGAGCATATAAAAGAGGCTTTTGAATGTGGAGCAAGTGCAGCATTAGCAGCTTCAATTTTTCACTTTAAAGAAATAGATATTATGGATTTAAAAAGATATTTAAGAGCAAATAATATTCCAGTAAGGATATAAAATGATGAAAAAAAGATTTTTTATCGCAGCACTTTTATTACCTGTTTTAGGCTTTTCTTATGAATTAAATTTTAATAAAAGTTTTACAAAAGTAGTAAATCCTGATTTATTAACAACTAATATTACAATTAGTGTTGAGAAAAAAGATGAAAACAAAGTTAATAGTGAAATAGAAAAATTTAACGATTTTTTGAAAAAAACGACTGATGTAACTCTTAAAAATGGAAGTTTTACATTAAGTCCTAAATATAAATATCATGACAATAAACAAGAATTTACAGGGTATGTTGGAAATTTAAGATATACAGCTGAATCAAAAAATGCAAAAGATTTAAATGGTTTTATGGATAAATTAATTTCAATAAAAGAGAATATAAAATCAGAGGAAGTAAAACTAAATATTTCAAATGTTTCTTGGAAAACAAGTGATGAATTAGAAAATAAAAGTTTTGATGAATTAAGATTAGAAGCGATTAATTGGATAGATGGTTATGCTAAAACTCTTTCATCTCAAGTTTCTAAATATTGTGAAGTTTCAAAAATAAATATTTTTGAAACAAACACAGGAAATGTAGTTTATGCAAGAGCTGAAATGGCATCTTTAGGTATGTCAAAAATGGCTGCTGATGTGGCACCAATTAGTAGTGAACAAAATATAACTATTAATCCAAATTTTATATTGGAATGTAAATGATTATATGTGCTGGAAGAAATGAAACATTTGCATATGCACATCCAATTGGTGTTGGATTAATTGAAAGTGCAATAAACCTTACAAGAATGTGTTTATTCAATAAACCAGAATATCTACTTTTTGTAGGAAGTGCAGGCTCTTATGGTAACAATCAAATTTTTGATATTGTTGAATCAAAAAGAGCTTCAAATATAGAGTTGGGATTTTTAACTGGCAGTGCATATACACCACTTGATAATGTTTTAGAATCTGAAAATAAATTTGCAAGAAATGACACTATTGTAAACTCTTCAAACTATATATCAACAAATGAGAAACTTTGTAAAGAGTTTTTAGAATACGGAGTTGGAATTGAAAATATGGAGTTTTTTTCAATTTTAAGTGTTGCAAAAGAGTTTGAAATACCAGTTGCTGGAATATTTGTAATAACAAACTACACAAATGAAAATGCCCATGAAGATTTTATAAAAAATCACAAAGAGGCAATGGAAAAACTAACAAAATATTTACTTGAAAAAAATATAATAAAATAAAATATTGGACAAATTATAATGGCAAAAGAAGAGTTATCATCTATATATGATTACACATTAGATGAATTAAAAGAAAAATTAAAACCATCATTTAGAGCAAAACAAGTTTATAACTGGCTTTATAAAAAGTATGTTAGTTCTTATGATGAGATGAAAAACATACCAAAAGATTTATTAGATGATTTAAAAACAAATTATCCTATTGATATTATGCAAATTGTAAAAAAAGAACAAAGTATTGATGGAAGTATTAAATATCTTTTTAAATTAAGAGATAACCACACAGTTGAAGCTGTTTTACTTTTAATGAAAGAGAAGAAAAAAGATGAAGATGGAAATATTGTAAGAAGTGAAAAATACACTGTTTGTATCTCATCTCAAGTTGGATGTAAAGTTGGATGTAGTTTTTGTTTAACGGCAAAAGGTGGATTTGTACGAAATCTTACTGTTGGAGAGTATATAGCTCAAATTGTAAATATAAAAAGAGATAATGATATTGCTGAAAATAAAGCTTTAAATATCGTTTATATGGGAATGGGTGAACCTCTTGATAATTTTGATAATTTCATAAAAGCGGTTTCTATCTTTTCTGAACTTGATGGATTAGCAATAAGTAGAAGAAGACAAACTGTTTCAACTTCTGGAATTGCTTCGAAAATAGAAAAATTAGGAAAAATTGATTTAGGAATACAGTTAGCAATTTCACTTCATGCGGTTGATGATGAGTTAAGAAGTGAGTTAATTCCTATGAATAAAGCTTATAACATTGCTTCAATTATTGATGCTGTTAAAAAATTCCCAATAGATACAAGAAAAAAAGTTATGTTTGAATATTTAGTAATTAAAAACAAAAATGATTCACTAG
>JAQUIV010000072.1 GCA_028681275.1 Aliarcobacter sp. | reverse complement strand
TTTTTTTGCTATTATCATTTTACATATATTAAAACTAAAGGTTTTTCTTGAAAATAACTGTTGCAATTTCAGGAGCTAGTGGCTCAAATCTTGGTGTTAATTTTGTAAAAAAATTACCAAAAGATATAGAGGTTTTTGTTGTATTTTCAAAAAGTGCAAAAGTAGCCTTAAAACTTGAAACTCAAATTTCTACAAAAGAGATATTCAAAGACTACCCAAATGTAACAGTTTTTAAAGATTCAAATATAGGTGCTAGTATTGCATCAGGGTCATTCAAGGTCGATAAAATGATTATTCTTCCTTGTTCAATGAATACTTTAGCTAAATGTGCTGTGGGAATTTCAGATTCACTAATAACAAGAGCTTTTACGGTGATGTTAAAAGAGAAAAGAGAGATTATTGTAGCTCCAAGGGAAATGCCACTTAATAGCATCGTTCTAAAAAATATGTTGAAACTATCAAAATTAGGAGTAATAATTGCACCTCCAATTTTGGGTTATTACAGTGCTCAACAAAGTTTAGAAGATATGGAAAAATTTTTAATTGGTAAATGGTTAGATTTACTAAAAATAGATAATAATTTATATAAAAGATGGGAATAAATATGCCAAATAATGATATTAACTCATATAGGAAAGCCATTTATAGTGGGACTTTTGATCCAATTACAAATGGGCATTTAGATATTATAAAACGTGCAGCAAATATTTTTGACGAAGTTGTAATTGCCGTTGCAAAAAGTGAATTAAAAAAACCTATGTTCAGCCATGAACAAAGGGTTGAATTTGCAAGAGCAGCAACTGAAGACATTGAAGGAGTTAGTGTTTTAGGATTTGATACACTTCTTGTTGATTTAGCTGTTGACTTAAAAATAAACACGATAATTAGGGGTTTACGAGCTGTATCTGATTTTGAATTTGAATTACAAATGGGATATGCTAACTCTTCAATAAATAAAAGAATAGAGACTCTATATCTTATGCCAACACTTGAAAATGCTTTTGTTAGTTCAACAATTGTAAGAGAAATTATAAGATTTAATGGAAAATTCCAACATCTAATTCCTGAAAAAGTTTTAAAATGTATGTAGTAATAGAAGGAATAGATACAGCTGGGAAATCAACTCAATTAGACCTACTAAAAAAGAAATTTCCATATGCTATTTTTACAAAAGAACCAGGTGGAACTAAGCTTGGTCTTAAATTAAGAGCTATGGCACTTGAGGGTGAAGCTAAATCAAAAATAGCTGAAATGTTTCTTTTTATGGCTGATAGAGCTGAACATATTGAAGAAGTTATAAAGAAGAATAAGAATAATACAATTATTTCTGATAGGTCGATGATTTCAGGTATTGCTTATGCATCAACACTAAGTATTGATGAATTAATAAATTTAAATTTAATAGCTACAAATAATACTTTACCAAGTCATGTAATTTTACTTGAATTAACTCCATCAGAGCTAAAATGTAGATTATCTCAAAAAGAAAATGATTCAATAGAATTAAGAGGGATTGATTATTTAATAAATATTCAAAATAGAATGAAAGAGACAATAAAAAGATTAAATATAAATCATATTGTTATAGATGCTAGTCTAAAAATAGAAGAAATAGAAAAGAAAATAGAGGATTTTATAAATGCCGAATAATGAAACTAAAAATGTTAAAACTATACAAAGCTTAAGAGGTATGAAAGATATTGTAAATGAAGAGAGTTCTTTATTTACATATTTTGTTGAAAATGCCTCAAAAATTGCTAAAAACTATGGATTTTCGTACATAGAAACACCCCTTTTAGAAGAAACAGCTTTATTTAAAAGATCTGTGGGAGAGAGTTCTGATATTGTTAACAAAGAGATGTATCAATTTATTGATAAAGGTGAAAATGACGTATGTTTAAGACCTGAGGGAACTGCTGGAGTTGTTAGACACTTTGTTGAGAAAAAACTAGATCGTGCTGGTGGAAACTATAAATGGTATTATTATGGACCTATGTTTAGATATGAAAGACCTCAAAAAGGAAGACTTAGAGAATTTCACCAATTTGGTTGTGAGGTATTTGGTATAGATTCTGTTTTTGAAGATGCAAATATTATAATTATGATAAAAGAAATTCTTGATTTCTTTGGGATTGGATTTACTTTAAAATTAAACTCTTTAGGATGTAAAGAGTGTATGCCTCCGTATAAAGATAATCTAGTTAAACATTTAACAAATTTTAAAGAAAAGTTATGTGAAGACTGTAATAGAAGAGTTTTAACAAATCCAATTAGAGTTTTAGATTGTAAAAATGAAAACTGCCAATCACTATTACAAAATGCTCCGAAAATCACTACAAGTTTATGTAATTCTTGCGATACAGATTTTGAAAAACTAAAAGAGATTTTAGATTTTAATGATATTAAATATGAAGTTGATTCAAATTTAGTTAGAGGTTTAGATTATTACAATAAAACTGCATTTGAATTTGTAAGTAATGAAATTGGCGCTCAAAGTGCAATAGCTGGTGGTGGAAGATATGATAGATTAGTTGAATTTTTAGGTGGAAAACCAACTAGTGGTATTGGATTTGCAATAGGAATCGAAAGATTACTAGAACTTGTAAAGATGCCACAATGTAATCAAGATATTGTATACATTGGAGCTTTAGATGAAACTTCTTTAAACACTATGCTAAAAGTTGCAAATCAAAAGAGAAAAACAACTAAAACTTTAGTAGAATACACGCCTCGAGGCTTTGGAAAGCACTTTGGGATAGCTGAAAAACTTGGAGCAAATATCGTTGCTTTAATTGGTGAAAATGAATTAAATAGTGGAACTATATATATAAAAGATTTAAAAACTAAAGAAGAAAAAAATTTAAAATTAGAGGATTTTTAAGTGGATAGTAATTACGGTATAAAAATTTGGAGTGATGATAACTTTATAATCGAAGATGGATTAGCAAAAATAAATTATGATTGTAAACCATCTTTAATATCTATTGTAAAGGATGTTAGGAAACAAGATTTTAAAGGTCCTTTACTTTTAAGATTCCCTCATATAACAGAAAAACAGATAAATACATTATACAATACGTTTAATGCAAGTATTAGAGAATATGATTATAAAGGCTCTTTTAATGCTGTATTCCCATTAAAAGTTAACCAATTACCAAACTTTATTCATCCTTTAATAAATTGTGGAAAAATATTTAATTATGGTTTAGAAGCTGGAAGTAAAGCTGAACTTATAATTGCTATGACTTATAACAATATTGGTGCACCAATTACTGTAAATGGATTCAAAGATAAAGAGATGATTCATCTATGTTTTATTGCAAAAAACATGGGGCATAATATCACTATTATTATAGAGGGTTTAAACGAACTGGAAATGATTATAGAGGTATTAAACGAAACCAAATTGGTATGTCCTAATATAGGATTAAGAGTTAGACTACATAGTGGTGGAAGCGGTATGTGGGCGAAAAGTGGTGGTATAAACTCTAAATTTGGTTTAACATCTACTGAGATTTTAGAAGCATTTGAATTAATGGAAGATAATAATATAGTTAATCATTTAACAATGATTCATTTCCATATTGGTTCTGCGATGAATTCTATTAAGCCATTAAAAAAAGCATTAAGGGAATCTGGACATATTTATGCAGAGTTAAAAAATTTAGGTGCTAAAAATTTAACATCAATAAATATTGGTGGTGGATTAGCAGTTGAGTATAGTGCATATGAAAGAACAAGATTTTATTCATTAAGCGAATTTGCAAATGATGTTATTTTTACAATAAAAGATATTGCAAAACAAAAAGGTGTTGAAGAACCAAATATCTTTACAGAATCAGGAAGATTTATCTCTGCATCTGCAACTGTTTTAGTTGCACCTGTATTAGAACTATTTTCAGCAGAATATGAATTAGACCATTTAAATCTAAAAGAGGCAAATCCTCCTTTAATCCAAGAGTTGTATGACTTATACAGAGATATGAGTCAAAAAACTGCTTATGAGTTTATGCACGATAGTATTGACCATATGGAGTCATTATTAACTCTATTTGATTTAGGTTATATTGATTTACAAGATAGATCAAATGCTGAGATTTTAACTCATCAAATTATCAAAAAAGCTATCTCATTTTTAGAAGTTGATGGTTATGAAGAGTTAAAAAAACTTGATGAAAATATCCAAGAAAAATATCTTGTAAACTTCTCTTTATTCCAATCACTTCCTGATTATTGGGGAATTGACCAAGAGTTTCCAATTATGCCTATAACACATCTTGATAAAAAACCAACAAGAAGTGCATCTTTATGGGATATTACTTGTGATAGTGATGGAGAATTACCATTTGATTTGAAAAAACCTCTATATTTACATGATGTAAACCTAAATGAAGAGGATTATTTCTTAGGATTCTTTAATGTTGGAGCTTATCAAGATACTTTAGGAATGAAACACAATCTATTCTCACATCCAACAGAAGTAAATGTTGTATTTAAAGATGGAAAAGTTGTTCTTGAAAAAATCTTAGAATCTCAAAAAATCATAGATATTCTTGAAGATATTGATTACGATACAGATGAAATTAAAAATATTTTAAAAGGCAGATTACAAGAGGATATTTACAAAGATTTGGAAAAATATCTAAATGAAAATAGCTATTTAAAAACGATTTGGAGTTATTATGAGTAATGAAGAAAATGAAGTAGAAAATGAAGAAAAAATATCATTTTGGGCGCAATTAAAAGAAGATTTTTACGTACCAAAAAACAATGACCCTGCACTTGATACAAATTTAGAACTATTTTTCAACTATCCAGGTGTTTGGGCAATTATTAATTATAGATTTGCAAATAAACTTTATTATAGTGGTTGGAAAAAATTAGCTAGGGTTATTAGTGGAATATCTAGTTTTTTAACAAAAACAGATATTCACCCAGCTTGTACTATTGGAAGAAGAGTTTTTATTGACCATGCTATTGGTGTTGTTATTGGAGCAACTGCTATTATTGAAGATGATGTTTTGATTTATCAAGGTGTAACTTTAGGTGGAGTGAGTCTTAACAAAGGTAAAAGGCACCCAACAGTTAGATCAAACACAGTTATTGGAAGTGGAGCTAAAGTTTTAGGAAATATCACAATTGGAAGAAACTCTAAGATTGGTGCAAACTCTGTTGTTGTTTGTGATGTTCCTGATAATTCAACTGCTGTTGGAGTTCCTGCAAAAATCATTAAAAGAGATAACAAAAACTGCAAAATGGCACACGGGGATTTACCAGATATTAACAAAGAGATGTTCAAATATCTTCTTGATAGAATTCATTTAGTTGAAGTTGCACTAAAAGAAGAAGATGGAATAGATTTAACACAAAAAGATGAAAAACTAGAAAATGATTACAATAGTTTTATTGAAGCTATGAATTCTATAAAAAGGAAAGATTCTTGAATTTAGAACTTGCAATTTTTGGAATAATTACAGGTTTTAGTTCAGGTTTTTTTGGAATTGGAGGAGGAACAATCCTTGTTCCTATGTTGTTAGCAGCTGGTTTTGTTATGAAAGAAGCTGTTGCTATATCAATTATGCAAATGGTTTTTTCGTCTATTTATGGCTCTTTTTTAAATGCAAAAAAAGCTAAGGATGTTGTAAAAGATGGAACTATTTTAGGAATTGGTGGTTCTATTGGAGGAATTATAAGTGGATACATTGTTCCAAGTGTATCAAATGAATTTTTACAATATCTTTTTATAGCTATTTTAATATTTTCAATAATTAGAATTTTTTATTCTCCTGCTGTTCATACAAGCGAAAAACAAACAAAAAATGTATTTATATTACTATTGATTGGTGCACTTATTGGTATTCTTGCTATGAGTATTGGTGTTGGTGGCTCTATTTTATTAACTCCAATATTAGTTGGTTATTTAAAATATGATTTAAAAGCTGCAACGGCATTGGGATTGTTTTTTGTAATTTTTTCTTCAATTGCTGGATTTATATCAACTTCATACCATGGGCAAATGTTATTTGTTGAGGGTGCAACTGTTGGTATTGGTTCACTTATTGGGGTTTATTTTGGGATAAAAGTTAAAGATATGGTAAAAGCAACTTCTTACAAGAATTATGTTTTACTTTTAAATGTTATTGTCCTAATTATCATGCTTTATAAGACTATTTAGTCTTTTAAAGCTTGTTCTCTTAATTTATCTTTTTTACTTTTTCTTTTGCCTTTTATAGGTTCATTTCCCTTTTCTTTTTTTGTTGGTGTTCCAACTAATTCAAAACCTTTTATTTCCTCTTTTTCTAGTTTTATATCACATCTTTTTTCTATCAAAGCAAAATGCTCAAAATCCTCTAATCCTATAAAAGATATAGCATCTCCACTTTTACCTGCCCTTCCCGTTCTTCCGATTCTATGGACATAATCAGCAGCTGCTCTTGGTAAATCAAAATTTATTACACATGAAATATCATCTATATGAAGTCCTCGTGCTGCAATATCCGTTGCAAATAAAATCTTGATTTTTTTGTTTTTGAAATCTTCTAAAGTTTCATTTCTTTCATCTTGAAGTAAATCCCCATGAAAAGACTCAGCATTTAATCCATATTTTCTAAACTTAGCAGCTATATTGTCACAAGAGCGTTTATTTGCCATAAAAACAAGTATTTGCTCCCAAGAGTGGTTTTGTATTAGATTTCGTAAAAGTGCGCTTCTGTTCTCTTTATTGACTGCTATAACCCTTTGATTTATAGTTTGAACAGTTTGAGTTTCATCTTCTATAAAAACTTCTAAAGCTTTTGTTGTAATTTTTGAAGCAATATTTAACATCTTTTGTGGATAAGTTGCAGAAAAAAGAAGATTTTGTCTATTTTTTGGAAGAGATTTTAAAAGTTCTTCAAGTTCAACTTCAAATCCCAAATCAAGCATTTTATCTGCTTCATCTAAAACAAAAAATTTTACATTTGATAAATTTATCTGTTTTTTATCAAGAATATCAAGTAATCTTCCTGTTGTTGCCACAATAATATCACAACCTTTTTGTATATCAAGAAGCTGTTGTGTAAGACTTTCTCCACCTATAACACTTACAATTTTAGGTTTATTTACAAAATGTATAGAAAAATCAATAAAAGCTTTTGATACTTGAAGGGCTAATTCTCTTGTTGGAGTAAGAACCAAAGTTGATATTTTTGCCTTTGCTTTATGTTCTTTATCTTCTTCTTTATCTAAAAATAGTTGCAAAATCGGTAAAACAAAACTAGCAGTTTTTCCACTACCAGTTTGAGCTTTTGCCATAATATCATTGTTTTGTAAAACTAAAGGAATTACTTTGTTTTGTATTAATGTAGGATTTTTATAAGCATTTTCATCAAGTGCTTTATTTATTTTGGGGTTAAGTCCTAGGTGTGAAAATGGCATAAAAATCCTTTAATTGGTTGTTTGATTGGGGTATTTTATGATTATTTGCCTTTATTAAAACCAATAATTGGAAATTAATCATAAAAATATGTAATTAATACTATTTACGCTACCCTAAAATAACTTTGGGTAGTTTTTTCAAGTAAAAATAAACTATTTAATCTTACTAAAACTACAAAAAAAGGATATTCCATCTCTTTAATCAACAAATCAATAGAAATTGTTACTATTCCAGCACCAAAAGATTCAACTTTAAACAGAAAAAATGTAGGTATTAAATTAGACGAAAATCTAATTTTAGAAATCTTATCAAAAAGCTATGAAAAGGTTGTTATTACTGTTATCGAAACAGAAAATGATTTAAAATCTTTAATAAAAAGAAAACCTGATTTAGTATTTTCAGGAATAAAATATTTCAATTTTGAAAACAAAGAAATCTGGCTTAGTGATTATCTAAAAAAACATAAAATCGATTATATAACTTCAAATAAAGAAGCCCTTGATAACGAATATGACAAAAATCATGCCAAACTTCTAATAAAAGAAGCAAATATAAATACAGCAAAGTTTTTTACAACTCAACCCGATGAACACGAAACTGAAAGTTCACTTCCTGTGACTTTTCCATTGTTTTTAAAACCAATATCTGGTGGAGATAGTAGAGGAATAAATCCAGAATCTGTTGTTTTTGATTTCAAAAAATACCAAGCAAAAGTTTTGGATATTTATAACACTCAAAAATCTCGTACTTTAGTGGAAAATTATCTATCAGGAAAAGAGTATAGTGTAAGTATTTTAGAAAATAAATCAAAAAATATTTTAATGATTTTACCTGTTGAAATTATTGCCGTTAAAAATAAAAATGGACATCGTGTGTTAGATTATGAAGCTAAACAAAATGATTTAGAAGAAGTAATCGCAGTTAGTGATAAAAAAATCCATAAAGAACTTTGTAATATTGCCCTAAACTCTTTTATAGCTTTAGGTGGTAAAACACTAGGAAGAATCGATATAAAAACAAGCTTCAATGGGATTTTACACTTCATGGAAGCAAATCTTATGCCAGGTCTTGGAAATGGTTATTTTGCTAGGTCATTTATGCTCAATGAAAATATGGATTATGAACAAATGATTTTAAAAGTAGCTGATGCGGGGATGATTTTGCCTGAGAGAGTTGAGATTTAGTATTTAATAAGATATTGACATATAAAAATGTCAATATCTAAAAACTCATATCCAATATTGTGGATAAGCCCTATTTTTATGAAAATTAGGCTTAATTAAAAAAAATAGTGAATTTATAAAATTCCTTTAGTATTTGTTTTAAATACTATTGGTATAGTACAAACCTCATCATAATCTCAATACTTATAGTATTTATTTTCAGATACTTCTATCCTTATTTTTACTTTTAGTATCTATACTATATAATTCCAAAAAAATTCAATATCCAAAAGGCTTTCAAATAGAAAACACGATTTTACAACTACAACTTGCTACGACTTGGTTATATGAAACTCTATTATCTTCATACACTCTTCCTTTATGGTTATTATTAATTATCTCTTCTTTAGCATTGATTTCTATTGTTAAATTTTTTATGAATTTTGAGATAAGTTCTAAACCTGAACATTTTACATATACAGAAGATTCTATTTATGGGGCAAAATGGAGATGGAAATGGTCAAAAGATGAAGTTTCAGATATACAGTGTTATTGTCCAAAATGCGATGCAATACTTATTTATGATGACCGATCTTCTCACACAAAATACACAGATGTTTCTAAAACTGATTTTATTTGTGAAAACTGTAAAGCACAAATAGTTACAAGTATTCATGGTGGAAATAAAAAATATGCT
>JAQUIV010000071.1 GCA_028681275.1 Aliarcobacter sp. | reverse complement strand
TGAGTTTAAAAGAACAATTAAAAGAAGATTTAAAAACTGCAATGAGAGATAAAGATGTAGTAAAAAGAGACTCTATTAGAGCAATTAATACTATGATTAAACAAATTGAAGTTGATGAAAGAAAAGAGTTAAATGACGAAGATGTTATTAAATTAATTCAAAAAGGTATCAAACAAAGAGAAGAATCAATTTCTCAATATAAAGCTGCTTCAAGGGATGATTTAGTTGAGCAAGAACAAGCTCAAGTTAATGTATTTATGTTATATCTTCCAACACAAGCTAGTGATGAAGAGTTAGAAGCTGGAATGAAAGAGATAATAGCTGAAGTTGGAGCAACTTCTATGAAAGATATTGGAAAAGTTATGGGAAATGCTACAAAAAGATTTGCTGGTGTTGCTGATGGGAAAAGAATCAACGAAATGGTTAAAAAACTTTTAGGATAATTTTGAAAAAAACATATTTAGGGAACATTGCATGAACAAAGAATTTGAAACTATTTTGAGCAAATTGAGTGAAGACGAAAGAAATGAAGCGAAATTAAATAATCTTGATATACCAGAAAAATTAATTCCACTTCTATTAAAAAGAGTTCATCCACAAAATGTTCAACAATTAGCTGCTTTAATAAAACAATCTGTTTTACCATCTATTTGTCCAAAAACTGATGATGAAATTGATAAACTATTTTCAAAAATAGAAAAAGAACCTAATCTTTTATTTATTCAAGAGATTCAAGATAAGATTGAAGATTTTATAAACAAAAGATTTGAAAGAGATAAAAGAGTTGTAATAGAGAGAACTTCTGATATTTCTAAACTTGTTTTATTAATGGAAGAGTATTTAAATGAAGCAATTTCAAGCAATGGTTCAAGTTCTAAAAATGTTCTTAACATTAAAGAAAAAATCCAATCAATAAATATTCAAGAAGATGGTTTAGAAGCTCTTACTAAACTTCAAAATGAACTTATTAATGCAGCTTCTTCTATTGAAAAAGAGATGATTACAGTAACTAATAAACTTGAAACTGGTAAAACAAAAGTTCAAGAACTTGAAGAAAAAGTTAAAACACTTGAAGATGAACTTACT
Organism: Aliarcobacter sp.; assembly: GCA_028681275.1. Taxonomy (GTDB): domain Bacteria; phylum Campylobacterota; class Campylobacteria; order Campylobacterales; family Arcobacteraceae; genus Aliarcobacter. Next base: position 8,494 of record JAQUIV010000071.1, on the reverse strand, counting down.
AGAACTAAAACTGAAAATATGAAAGACCACTTAACTGGATTATTAACAAGAAGAGCCTTTAGTGATGAGATAAAAAGAATAGAAAGCGCTTATGAAAGAATTAAAACTCAATATGCAGTTGTTTTCTTTGATTTAGACCACTTCAAAAAACTAAATGATACTTATGGTCATGAGTGTGGAGATGTGGTTTTATCTACTTTTGGAAAAATATTAAATAAAACTGTAAGAGAACATGATTTAGTTGGAAGATACGGTGGAGAAGAGTTTGTAGCTGTTGTTCATTTTAACTTAAATAGAGAGCTTTTACAGTTTTTAAAACGAATAAAAACTATTGTTACAGAAAATAGTTTTTTATATAAAGATAAAAAAATTAAAGTTACTTTCTCTGCTGGAGTTGCAATTAGAAGTTCTTATGATACTTATGAAAACACTCTACAAAAAGCTGATATGCTTTTATATCAAGCAAAAGAGAATGGAAGAAATAAAATTATTTTAGAAAATGGAATGGAGATTTAGTCTAAAAATGAAAATGAAAGAATTTTTAAAAATAGGATTGTTTGTTGCGGCAACATCTTTATTTTTTAACGCTTGTGCAAATAAATCAACTGAGAAAAAAATAGATAAACCAAAAGTTAAAACTATTGATAATGTTTTAGCTGAGTCATTTGTTTATGATACAAATCAAAAACTATATAGAACAAAAGCACCAATAACAAAACAAGAAGATGGAAATACTTTGGTTTCACAATTTGCAAAATTTTGTTCAGAGAAAAATGGTAAATTAGTTTATACGAGCTATTACATCAATAAACATTATGCTAATTCATATTCAAATAATTTAGCTAATGCTTGTGAAATAGATAAAGAACCTTACTTCTTAATACATCAAGCAAGTGAAAATTCTAATCTTTATTATTCAGTAAGTATTGATCAAGCAGCAAAAAGAATTTATTCAAATAAAAAACAACCTGTATTTGAACAACCAGCTCCAGTAAGCACAGAAGAAACTATACAAGAAAGAAAAGAGATTCAAAAACGAGAAATAGCAAGAGAACAAAAAACTAAACTTTTGTTAAGCACTAAAAGTCAACAAAAAACTATGACTTTTTTTGATTCTTGGAGAGATTCAGGAAATAAAGCATTATGTTCAACAAAATGTAATGCTTTAAATGTAAAAACTAATGGTTATAAAACACTACAAGAAGCTATTTCTAATAACTGGCAACTTGTTTCTAAAGTTGGAGAAATAGAAGAAGCAATAGATGATTCTTGTACTTGTTCAGGATATTCTGTTTTAGTTAAAAAATAACACCTCATTAATAAGCAATCTAAACTTTTATTTAGTTGCTTATTACTCTTTTTTATCGTTCACTCTTAAAACAATCAACAGTTCTATTTCATTTATCATATTAAAATATGAAATTAAAAAATATATTACAACTATTAAAAGAATTACTCTTTTTATGTTTTCTTCCATAAATTTTCCTTTTTTGGATTTATTTATGAAACTATAAAATAAAAGTTTGATTTTTATGTGGTAAAAAAAGAGTTTAAGTTTTTACCAGTTTAACTATTTTTAACACCAGTTATAAGTTCTTTGTAGCCTAAATCATCAATAAAATATTTCATTTTATCTCTAATTTTTCTTAACATATCTTCTTTATATGGAATATTATTTTCAACTTCTAAAGCTACAAAAATATCTTTATCGGTTTTCCCTAAAGCTTTTTCATATTTCCAATAATCATAAATATAAAACCAATCAGCATAAACTGAAGCTTTTGGCTTTTTTGGAGTTTTATTGTTGTTGCTTTTTTCTAAAGTTTCACCTAATAATTCTAATGGTGTTTTTATGATTGAATTATCTTTGTCAAAATCATCTTTTATTTTTGAGATATATGCTATTAGTTCTTCTTTTGGTAAATTTAGATTTATATTAAAGTTAATTGTTTTATCTAATTCTTTATGTATAGATAATCTTGGTCTTTTAAATCTCAAAAAATTTCTATCCTCTATAATTGCAATACAAGGGGATTTTTCTTTTACTATTTCAGATTTTCCATCTATTTTAACAACAGATAGTTTATGAATTAATGGTTTTGAATTACTATGAATTTTATTTTCTTCTGTTGTAAACTCATCATATTCAAATTTTAACCTTTCAAAATTACTATAAAAATAATTTTGAACTTTATCATCATATTCAATTATATTATCAATTATGTGTTTTTCAAATTCTTTATTTTTAAAGACTATCATTACTTTAATATATTCTTGTCTTTCATAAAACTCTTTATGATATTTTTTTAAATATTCTTCATAGCTTTTTTCAATATGCTTTCTAATATCAAAATTTATAAAATAATTTTTTTCTAGTTTCTCATCTAATTCATTATGTTTGTCTTCATAAGGCGAAAACTCATAAAGTGGATACTGCATTATTTTCTTAAGTAATTTTTTTAACTCTGTATTCCTAATAGCCATCTCATAAGCAATACAATTAGTAAGTTCATATTCTTGAAACTCTTCAATCTCTTTATAAATTAAATCATCCCTTTGTGGCAATTTTACCATCAAAATTCCATTTTCTCTTGCCCAATCCTATACAAAGAAAAATCATATTTTATAGGGTCAAACTTATCAAACTCTTTTAATTTTTCAGTTATCAACAAGGCTGATTTTAAATCATAACTTTGTCTATCCAATAAACCCAATTTTTGTGATACTTTAAAAGTATGAGTATCAAGTGGTAAAATCAAATCTTTTTTTTCAACTCCACTCCAAAGTCCTAAATCAAGATTATCATCACGAACCATCCAACGCAAAAACATATTCCATCTTTTATATGGAGCATTTCCTAACTCTTTTATGAATCCAAGTTTATCCCTTTTAAATGGGCTTGAGATTAAAAATGTGAAACCTTGTGATTTATGTTTTGCTGTATTATGGATTTTTTGAATTAGGGCATCAATTCCTTCTAAAATATTGTTCTCTTTTTTGTAGGCATCTACAAATATGCTGTTTAAGCTATCTTCATTTTTTAGTCGTTTAAAGGTTTTAAATACTGTTTTTATATCTTGGGCATTTTGAAATCTATAATAGTGATTATTTAGCTCTTTATCTATTGTCTCATCGTTTTTTTCAAGAAGTGAAAAATCCAAACTATCCAAAAACTTCACTATTAATTTTGCATTTCCATAGGCAAATAAAGCACATAAAAGTATGATAAATTCATCATCATATCTACTTGCTACCATTAATGGGTCTGGTTTATCGTAGTTTAGTTCTGTGTTGTTATTTCTTTGAGATACTTCATTATCTAAAAGCTCTTTTATTTTTTTATCTTTTGTTGTCATAATTTCCTATTTTTTATAAAATTTTCTATATCTTGCTCTATTTTTTCATAAGCTGTATTTGCATCTTCATAATAAACTTTTGTAAAACACTCTTCATATATAGCTTCACTTGGCTCAAGATTGTTTAAAATTGAATAATCAGCATATTGGGTTAAAAAACTAACATCAATCACATATCCACTTGTTCCAATAACCACTAATAAACCACAATCTTTTAAAATCTTATGCATTGTTTCATATTTTGATGCAGCTTCGCCAAAAAAGACTATATTTGGTCTCATTTTTCCACCACAACTTTTACAAGTAGAGTTTGATTTATCTTGAAGAGAATATGAAATATCAACAATTTCCTCACAGTTCATACATCGAAGTTCTTTTAAAAATCCATGTAAATGTAAAACATCTTTACAATTTGCTTTTTCAAGTAAATCATCTATATTTTGGGTGATAACTTCTATTTTATTCGGATATTTATCTTTTAGTTTTGCTATCATTTTGTGGGCATTATTTGGAACTCTATCTTTTATATCTTTTCGTCTTAGATTATAAAAATTGATTGTTGCATCATAATTCCAATCCAAACATCCAGCACTACAAATCTCTTGAATATTATGTTTTTCCCAAAGACCATCTTCATCTCTAAAGGTTGAAATTCCACTACTAGCACTAAGTCCTGCACCACTTAATATTACAACTTTTTCATCCATAACTTTTGCCTAAATCTTATCTATATTTTTTTTGATTATAATACCATTTCAAAAATTTATACGGATTAAAATAATGCAAAATATATTAATTACTGGTTGTTCATCAGGTATTGGATTACAAACAGCACTTACTTTAAAAGAAAAAAATTACAAAGTTTATGCAAGTGCAAGAAAACAAAAAGATGTTGAAATGTTAAAAAGTTTAGGTTTTGAAGCTTTCAAAATCGATGTAAGAAACAAAGAAGATATATCAAATGCACTAAATAAAATCTTAGAAAATGATTTAAAACTTGATGCAGTTTTTAATAATGCTGGATTTGGACAACCAGGAGCTGTTGAAGATTTGAGTGTTGAAGTTTTAAAAAAACAGTTTAATACAAACCTTTTTGGATTACATGAGGTAACCATTCAAGCTATGAAAATATTTAGAACTCAAGGATTTGGAAAAATCATTCAACATAGCTCAGTTTTAGGAATCATCTCTTTAAAATATCGAGGTGCGTATAATGCTAGTAAATATGCCATTGAGGGATTAGCTGATACTTTAAGACAAGAAGTAATGGGAAGTAATATTTATATTAGCACTATTAACACAGGACCAGTTACTTCAAAATTTAGAGAAAATGCCCTAAAAAAGTTTAATAAAAATATCACAATAGAAGGAAGTTTTTTTGAAGAAACTTACAAAAAAGAGTTAAAAGCTAGGCTTGAAACAACAGAAGATAAAGCACCTTTTAATCTTCCAGCTTCAAGTGTAGCAAACACTGTTTTAAAAATTATGCAAACACAAAAACCAAAACCTAGATATTATGTAACAAAGGCAACTTATATTTTAGGATTTTTAAAAAGAGTTTTAAGTACCTCTTTAATGGATAAATTGCTAAATAAAATCTAAATTTTATTTAGGCAATTATCTCTTTAGAGTTTGCAAGAGTTTGTAAATAATCACTTATTTGTATCAAACAAAAAGTAATCAAAAATATCATAAGACCTGGGAAAAAACTAACCCACCAAGCAATATCAATAACAGCTTTTCCATCACTTAACAGACTTCCCCAAGACATTTGTGGAGGATTAACTCCAAGTCCTAAAAACGAAAGTCCAGACTCAGCTAAAATTGAACCACCTACTCCAAAAGTAAATGAGATTAAAAATATTGGAGCTAAAAGTGGAGCAAAATATTTGAAAATGATTTTAAATGTAGAAACATTTGCAACTTTTAAAATTTTGATAAAAGGTTTGTTTCCAATAGCAAAACTTTCACTTCTAATCATTCTTGCCATTCCCATCCAACCTGTAATTGAAATTACAATGATTAAGATTAAAGCAGATGCTTGAATATAAGAAACCAAAGCCAAAAGTAGGAAAAATGTAGGAAATGTTAAAAATAAATCAATCATAATTGTAATTGTTTTATCAATATTACCTTTAAAATATCCTGCATTTATTCCAATAAAAAGTCCAACAATAGATGAAATTGATGCAGCTAAAAATCCAATAATCAAAGAAGTTTGACCACCAGTTAAAACCCTTGCTAACACATCACGACCAAGTCTATCTGTTCCAAATAAATGTTGTAAAGATGGAGCTTGTAGAATTTTTGTTGGGTCAAGTTGATATGGAGAAACCGTATATAAAAAAGGCAATAAAAAAATTGCTAAAATAACTGCTATTAATAAATATAAAGCTACTTTAAACATATTTTTTAATTCTATTCTTGTGTATAAAAATAATAAGATAAGGCACTTTTACCAAATTTTTTAGTTTTATTTAGTGAAAATCTACCTAAAACTTCTGGCATTTCTAAACTTGAAACATGTTCAATTATAATCATAAAAATATTATCAACATCTATATTTTTAATCATCGTAAATGATTTTTCATAAATATCTTCCATTCCATCTCTATAATCAAATGGAGGATCTACATATAAAACAATTTCGTCTTTTGAGTTTCTTAAAAAATCAATAAATAAAGGAGTTTGTACAAAAGTATTTCCTTGAACCGTTTGACATTTTTCCATATCAACAGCTTTACAATTTTTTAGTAAAATCTGATATGAATTTCTATCAAGTTCAATAAAATATGCTCTTTTTGCACCTCGGCTTATAGCTTCAAGTCCAATAGAACCACTTCCTGCAAATGATTCTATAAAAATCTTATCAATAATATCAAACTGTAAAACATTAAACAAAGACTCTTTTAGTCTAGCTTTTGAACTTCTTGTTACATCTAATGATGGAAGTTCTAAAATTTTCCCTTTATATTTACCCGCGATTATCTTTGTTGTTGGTTTTTCAGTTTTCATAATTTGCACCTTTATTAAGATTTATTTATCTAGCGTAACTTTCAGCTCTTACTTCTCTAATCACATTTACTTTGATTTCACCAGGATATTGAACTTTTTGTTCAATCTCTTTTGCAATTTCAGTAGCTAATAATACAGCTTCATCATCATTTACAAGTTCAGCTTTTACAATAACTCTTACTTCTCTTCCAGCATTTATTGCATAAGCATTTAAAACACCAAGTTTACTTGTAGAGATATTTTCAACCTCTTCTACTCTTTTTAAGAAACTCTCTAAAACTTCTCTTCTAGCACCTGGTCTTGCAGCACTTAAAGCATCAGCAGCACAAACAGAAGCTGATTCTACATTTATTGGCTCTTCATGTCCATGGTGGGCATAAATAGCATTAACAACAGTATCACACTCACCATATCTTTTACAGATTTCTGCACCTAAATGTACATGAGAACCTGGCATTTCGTGAGTTAATGCTTTTCCAATATCATGTAAAAGTCCAGCTCGTCTAGCTAAGATTGCATCTCCACCCATTTGAGCTGCTAATAATCCAGATAAATGAGCAACTTCTAAAGTATGAGCCAATGCATTTTGACCGTAAGAAGCTCTATATCTTAATCTTCCAACAAGTTTGATAAGTTCTGGATGCATAGTTTTTATTCCTAGCTCTAAAACTACATCTTCACCCTCTTTTTGGATGTTTTTATCAAATTCTGATTTTACTTTTTTATAAATTTCTTCAATTCTAGCTGGTTGAATTCTTCCATCTTCAAGTAATTCTTGAATAGTTTTAGTTGCAACTGCACGTCTATAAAGATTAAAAGATGAAATAGTAATTGTATTTGGTGTGTCATCAATAATAATATCAACACCAAGTAACATTTCAAGAGCTTTGATATTTCGCCCCTCTTTTCCTATAATTTTCCCTTTTGTCTCTTCATCATTAATTGGAACATTATTAATTAATCTCTCAGCTGCAAATTCACCTGCATATCTTGTAACTGCATGAGAAAGCATATTATTGATTTCATTTTTTGCATTTTGTTCAGCAATTTTATATTTTTTTCTAAAAATAGAAGAAATTTCAGCTCTTGAATCCTCTTTTACTTTTTTAAGCATTAACTCTTTTGCTTCACTTAAAGTTAAACCAGAAGCATTTTCAAGTATTTTTATAGCTTCTAATGTTTTTTCTTCATAAGTCTTTTTTTGTTGCTCTATTCCCTCTTTTAAAGTTGTAATTTTTCTATTTTTCTCAACTATTTCATCTTTTTCTTGTTTGATGATTCTTAACTCTGATTCTAAATGATCATTTAACTCACGCTCTTTTTTCTCTATTTTTGAAAGCATAATCTCATACTCTCTTCTTGCGTGTTTAAATTCCCTATCACATTCGAATTTTGCCTTTAATTGAGCATCTTTCAGAGCAACTTCTGCTTCATGTTCAATCACTTTTGCTTTAGCTTTTGCTTGTTCAATAAAAACTTGAAATTTTGCTTTATCTAATTTTTTTACAATAAATATGCTTACTGCAGAACTTAAAACTCCTACAACCGCACTTGCTATTATGTATTCCATATTTAAAAACCTTAATTTGTTATTATATAATCAGCTTGAATATCATAATTATCAGATAGAATTTTTTCACTTTTACAAAGTATTAACTGTGTAAAAACCATCGTTGGTTTGTAGTTTAAGTTACCAAAAAACCTATCATACATACCTTTTCCAAAACCTATTCTTTTCCCTAGTTTATCAATTCCTACAACTGGAATAATGGCTAAGTCTATTTTTCTAGCTTTAAAAAAAGAGTTATTTGGTTCTTTTATTCCAAACTTCTTTTTATGTAAGGGTAATCTATATTTAACAATTTTAAAACTATTCCCTTGCATAAATGGTACATATACATTTTTGTTTTTTGTTTTTCTTAAACTATTTATTAACGGCTTTACATCAACTTCTATACCCAAAGGTATATACAATAAAATATTTTTTGAATCACTCCGTTTTATAAAGTCTTCTAATTTTTTAACAATTATTTTATTTTTGTAATACTTTAAAAAAAGGCTTGTAAACTCTAATCTTTTGATACTCGATTTTCTAAAATCACTTTTGTGATCGTTTTTCATAT
>JAQUIV010000007.1 GCA_028681275.1 Aliarcobacter sp. | reverse complement strand
TTCTGATGAATTTGATTTTGATGCTGAAGCTGAAAAATATTTAGCAGGAAATAAAAAAGAATCAAAAGTTATTCCTTTCTGGCCAATCTTTATCTCTAAAGATTTAGCTGTATTAGGTGTTTTCTTAATTTTCTATTTCTATTTAGTATTCTTCCATTATAACTTTGCGATGGACCCAGTTAACTTTGACCCTGCAAATAATATGGTTACACCTCCACATATTTATCCAGAGTGGTATTTCTTATGGTCGTATGAAGTATTAAGAGGTTTCTTCTTTGATATTGCTGGATTTAGTGCTTTTGATATTGGATTAATTGCCTTTGCTTTCGCAAATGCTATATTCTTAGTATTACCATGGTTAGATAGAGATCCAAAAATTTTACCAGCACATAAAAGACCTGCGTTCTTTGCTTGGTTCTGGTTATTAATGATTGACTTAATTGTATTAACTGTTTATGGTAAATTACCTCCAACAGGTACAAATGCATGGGTTGGATTCTTTGCAGCAGTAGCATTTATTTTATTATTTGTTGTACTTCCAATCGTTACTAAAATTGACGCTAAGAAAAGGGGATCACTATGAGAGAATTAAAAATATTAGCAGTAGTAGTTGCTTTAACGCTAATTACTTACTGGGGAGTTGAGCCATTTGCTCACTCTCAAATGCATCCTCATGTTGCACCAGCTGATTTTACTTTCTCTGATGTAAAAGAAGATATCGCAGAAGTTAAAGCATTACAAGGTAATGCTGCTAATGGTGAAACATTAGTAACAAGTAACTGTACAGCTTGTCACTCTATTAATTCAAAGGGTTTCCCTCAAGTTATGGATAATGCAAGTTCAGCTGCTGCTTATGGAGTTACTCCTCCTGATTTAAGTACTGCTGGTAAATTATATAGTGCTGATTATTTAGCTGCATTTATTAAAAATCCTGCTAAAGCTTCTAAAGTTGAACATAAATTTGTAGATGGAAAAGTTCATCCAATGCCAAACTTTGATTGGATGCAACCTCAAGAAATTGCTGATATGGTAGCATTCTTTAAATCTATCGCTCCAAAAGAGATGACTAATAAAGAAGTGTTTACTGATGCTTGTCAAAGATGTCACTCAATTAAATATGCTGATATGAAAGGTGGTTCAATGGCTGCATTTACACCTAATGCAGATATTAAACAATACATGGGAAAATTACCTCCTGATTTATCACAATTTATTAGATCAAGAGGTCATGAGTATTTAGAAACTTTTATCAATAATCCTCAAAAACAACTTGAAGGTACTGCAATGCCAAGAGTTGGATTAAGTGAAGAATCTCAAGCTCAAGTTGTTGCATATTTAGAAGAAGTTGGTGATTCTAAAAAAGTTCAAAGAGAAGAATTAGGACCTAAATTCTTAATCTATCTTGTAATTTTTGCAATTTTTGGTTTCTTATGGAAAGCAAGTAAATGGAGAGATGTTCACTAGAACATCTCTTCTAAAATAGGAGAAAAATAAATGAAATTAGCAAAATTAATAATAGCAGCAACATTATTTGTTGTAACTGCAAATGCAAATGACGTAATGCAAAAGTCTATGTCAACGATGGAAAAAGGTATGGTTCAAATTCAACAAGGTTTCTTAAATAACAATATTGGATTGATTAAAGAAGGAACTAAACTTGTAAAAGAAGGAAATACTCTTTTCTCTGATAAAAAAGTTATTGGTGAATTTTTACCAGCTAACAAAAAACACATGGTAAACGTTGCGGAAAATGCTTCAAAAAGAATATCTTTAGATATTGCTGAATTAGAAGCAAATTTAGATAACAAAGCTTATGTAAACGCTGCAAATGCATATTCAGATATGTTAAATGCATGTTCTAGCTGTCACTCAATAGTTAGAAATTGGTAAGAAATTAAAAAAGATAAACTAAAAAGTTTATCTTTTTTATAAAAGTATTTTTGCTCCAGCTGATATAATTGCTGTTTCAGAGCGAAGTATTAAATTAGAATTAAATCCAACAACAAAATCTTTATTAAATTTTCCCCTCTCTTTTTGTGAAAATCCACCTTCACAACCAATAACTAAAGTTTTAATTTCATCTTTTTTATCGTCAATACAAATTGTTGAAAAATCTAAAAAATAAACATTTTCATTCTCTTTTATAAATTGTTCTAAGTTTTTACAAACTTCAAGTTTTATAATATTTGAACGTCCACATTGACTTGAAGAGTTAATTAAAATCTTCTCTAATTTCTCAATATTAATTTTAAAATTCTTTTGAGAATAATCAGCATAAATGAATGTAATTTTATCAACACCCATTTCATTTAATGAAGTTATATATTTTTCTACTGTTTTTGGATCAACAACACACCAACCAAGATGTAATTTTTTTTCATTTAATAAAATTTTCTCTTGCGTTGATATTAGATTTAAAATTGCTCTCTTTTTATCAATTGAATTAATTTTATAAAGATAAATATTGTTATCTTTTAAATTTCTAAAATATATTTCATCATCTATTTTATGTCGTCTTGCTTTAATTAGATAATTATAAACTTCATCTTTAATCTCTAAAAAATCACTTCCACAAAATTCATCATAAGTAAATTGCATTAAAATACCTTACTGATAAGATAAACAGCAATTATTACTGAAATTTCTATTGTATAAATCTTTTTTGCATAAGCAAAAAACTCATTTTGTAACTCAATTTGATCATGTTTTATAACTCTCATTTTTTTGTATCTTTTTATTTCAATAACCAATAAAAAAATTGAAGCTGGAATCATTAATGCAATTGTAAAACTAAAAGTTTGCACATAAAAAGCAACTATTGTTCCTGTGTAAATAACTATTGCATTTGTTAAATGATATAAAGGTGTCATAAATTTTAATCGTTTTGCTAAAACAATAAACTCTTTTTCTTTAGATACAGAATATAGATTAAATAACATTATTGCTAGAAAAAAATATATTGTATAAACGTGCGTCTGAACCGCACTTTGCATTAATTCCATTCTTGTTTATCTCACTTTTAAAAAATTTTGGTATTATATCTAACTTGTCATAAGTTTTTATTTTAACTACAAGAAGGAATAATATGGCTATAAATGTACAAACTGCTATAGAAATTATTTCAAATTTAACACCAAGTCTTAATTTTGAAATTGTCCCAATAGAAAATGCAACTAGCAGAATATGTGCCGAAGAAATTTTTGCCACAAGTTTTTTACCAAAATTTAATAATTCAGCAATGGATGGTTATGCAATAATTTATGAAGATAAAAATAGTGAGTTAGAGATAATTGATACTATTTTTGCAGGTGACAATAACGATAAATTATTAGAAAAAAATTCTTGCATAAAAATCATGACTGGTGCAAAAATACCTCAAAATTCAACTGCAATTATTCCAAAAGAAGATGTAGAAGAACTTAATGATAATAAAATTAAAATTTTAAAAAATGTTAAAGAATTTCAACATATAAGATATATTGGTGAAGATATAAACCAAAATGAGCTTTTGATAAATATTGGTGATGAAATAAATTTCTCAAAAATCACCCTACTTGCAAGTCAAGGAATATCTCATATAAAAGTTTATAAAAAACCAAAAGTTGTAGTATTTGCAAGTGGTGAAGAGTTAAAACTTCATTATGAAAAAATTGAATCTTTCCAAATTTACAATTCAAATACACCAACTTTTGTAGCAAGAACTAAAGAGTTAGGTTGTGAAGTTGTATTTATAGGTCAAGCAAAAGATTCTATTGAAGGAATAAAAGAATTAATTAATAACTCCCTTGATGCAAATTTAATAATTACTTCGGGTGGTGTTTCGGTTGGTGAAGCCGATTTTACAAAAGAGGCTTTTAACCAATTAGATTTTGAAACTTTATTTGATGGAATTGATGTAAAACCTGGGAAACCAACTGTTTTTGGAAAAATTAAAAATACATATATTTTAAATCTTCCAGGAAATCCTCTTGCATCTGCATTAATATTTGAAATGTTTGGAAAAATCCTAATTCAAAAACTTCTTGGAGAAAAAAATATTTATCCAAACTTCATTTTAGGAAAATTAAAAGAGTCTTTTTTTACAAAAAAAGGTAAGACTACTTTAATTCCTGGTTTTTTTGATGGTGAATATTTTGAAGTTTCACAAAAAAGATCACCTGGAATGGTTTCAGTTTTAAGTTCTTGCAATTCAATGATTTGTATAGATAATGAAGTTGAGAAATTAGAAAAAAATAGTTTAATAAAAATATTACCAATAAATTGGAAATTCTTTAGCGATATAAAAAAGGACTTTTTAACACATGAGTAAGATCTCAACAAAAAAAGCAATATGTATTTTAAGTGGTGGAATGGATTCTACCTTAGCTTCATACATGGCAAAAAATGATGGATATGAAATAATTGCTGTTCATTTTAATTATGGACAAAGAACACAAGATAGAGAGTTAAAGGCATTTAGAGATATTTGTGATGATTTAAAAATTTTAGAAAAATATGAAATCGATATTCCTTTTTTCACACAAATTGGGGCAAGTGCTTTAACAGATAAAACTATAGATGTTCCAACTGGTGGAATTGAAGCTGGAGTTCCTATAACTTATGTTCCATTTAGAAATGGGATTTTTCTTTCAATTACTGCTGCAATTGCTGAAAAAGAAGGAGCAACTGCTATGTATATTGGAGTTGTTCAAGAAGATAGTTCAGGTTATCCAGACTGTACTGATGAGTTTATATCAAAAATGGAAAAAGCAATAAATCAAGGAACAAAAGAAGAAACAAAAATAGAAATTCTTACTCCACTTGTTCACCTTTCAAAAGCACAAATTGTACAAGAGGCTATAAAACTCAATGTTCCTCTAGAACATACTTGGTCTTGTTATAAAGAAGAAAAAGAAGCTTGTGGAGTTTGTGATTCTTGTAGATTAAGACTTAATGGATTTAAAATAGCTGGTGTTAAAGACCCTATTTCTTATAAGGTTTTATAATGCATTGGAAAATATCAAAAGAGTTTGAGTTTTGTTACGGTCATAGAGTTTGGTCACAAACTTTAGATACTGAATTTTCATTAGATGGATGTTTAAAATGCAGACATTTACATGGTCATCAAGGAAAAATCTTAGTTTATTTAGAAGCTAATGAATTAAAAGATGGAATGGTTACAGATTTCAAACATCTAAATTGGTTTAAACAATTTATTGATGATGTTCTTGACCATAAATTTATTTTAGATATAAATGACCCATTATTTGAAACCCTACTTCCAAATGTTAATAAAAATGAATTAATTAAATTTGATGAAAACTATTATTTAGTAGATTTAACAAAATTTAAAGATGATGAAGTTCATATAAAAGAACTTTATGAGGGTTATGTTTTAGTAGATTTTGTACCAACAAGTGAAAATTTATCAGCTTGGTTTTTGAAAATTGTTCAAAAAAAGATGGATAAAATAAATATAAAAGTTTCACACGTTGAATTTTTAGAAACTCCAAAAAGCAAAAGTACGTTTTATGCTTGAAATAAATGAGATTTTTGGTCCAACAATTCAAGGTGAAGGAAAACTTGTTGGAACTCCTTCAATTTTTATTAGATTTGGAAAATGCAATTTTAAATGTGAAGGATTCCAAGTGGAGTATGAAACTCCAAGTGGAGTTAAAAAATGTGCTTGTGATTCATATTACGCTGTTGATACAGAGTTCAAGGATACTTGGACAAAATATAAATCTTATGATGAAATTGTAAATGAAGTTGATGTTTTACTTTCAAAATATCCAAATAATTACAAAATTGATATTGTAATTACTGGTGGAGAACCCCTACTTTATTGGAATAAAGAAGAATTTCAAAAACTTTTAAAACACTATATTGAAAATGGACATAAAGTTACAATTGAAACAAATGCTTCGTTAAATCTGAATTTCGAATTTGATTATCAAAAAAAGATTTTATTTTCAATGAGTGTAAAACTTAGTAATTCACTTGAACCTTTGAAAAAAAGAGTAAATAAAGAGACATTAACAAAAATTTTAACAAATACAAAAGAGTCATATTTAAAATTTGTAATTGGAAAAGATTTTTTAAATGATGCAAAAACAGAGATAAATTCAATTTTAGAAGATATTCCAAAATGTGAAGTTTATCTTATGCCACTTGGTGATACAGCAGATGAAATAAATAAAAATTGCGAAGAAGTAATCAATATGGCAATAGAAAATGGTTTTAAATATTGCGATAGATTACATATTAGAGTTTGGAATAATAAAAGAGGCGTTTAATTTTCAAATGCTTTTATTATAAAAGTGTTGATATAATAAACAATTAATGTAAAAATTTAAAAAGGATATAAATGAAATTTACAGGTTCTAATGTATTAATTACAGGTGCAAGTAAAGGAATCGGAGCTCAAATTGCAAAAACTTTAGCTAGTTTTGGATTAAAAGTTTGGATTAATTATAGAAGTGGCGCAGAAGCTGCTGAAGCTATAAAAGAAGAGATTGAAAAAGCTGGTGGGAAAGCTGCAATAATTAAAGCAGATGTTACAAATGAAGAAGAGTTCACAGAAGCTATAAAAACTATTATTGACGCTGATGGTGAATTAGCTTATTTAGTAAATAATGCTGGTATTACTAAAGATAAATTAGCTTTAAGAATGAGTGTTGCTGATTTTAATGATGTAATAAATGCAAACTTAACATCTTCATTTATTGGATGTAGAGAAGCTTTAAAAGTTATGAGTAAAAAAAGATTTGGTTCAGTTGTAAATATCTCTTCAATTGTTGGAGAAATGGGAAATGCTGGTCAAACTAATTATTCAGCTTCAAAAGGTGGATTAAATGCAATGACTAAATCATTTGCAAAAGAAGCCGCTTCAAGAGGAATTAGATATAACGCAGTAACTCCTGGATTTATTCAAACAGATATGACACATGAATTAAAAGCAGAAGTAAAAGCTGAATATGAAAAAAATATTCCTCTTTCAAGATTTGGAAACCCGAGTGAAATCGCTGATGCTGTGGCATTTTTATTAAGTGACCATGCTTCATATATTACAGGTGAAATATTAAAAGTTAATGGTGGATTATACGTTTAATATTTTATTAAAGAGTTAAAATCTCTAATTTAAAAGAGTTTTTAAAACTTTTTTGTTATAATACAGACATAATTTTATAAAAGGAAATAAATATGGCATTATTAGATGACGTAAAAGAAGTAGTTATTGAGCAATTAGATTGCGATCCAGCAGAAGTAAAAGAAGATTCAAAATTTATTGAAGATTTAGGTGCAGATTCTTTAGACGTAGTTGAATTAGTTATGGCTTTAGAAGAAAAATTTGACATCGAAATCCCAGATGAAGATGCTGAAAAAATCTTAACAGTTGCAGACGCTATCAAATATATTGAAAATAACGCGTAATTTATTTTAAATAGAAGATTTATATCTTCTATTTATTCATTTTAACTATTGAGTTTTTTTATAAAAAAATTGAATAATTCAAATATATAAAACATGGAGCATATTTAAATGAGAAGAGTTGTTGTAACAGGTTTAGGTACTATTAATTCTACAGGACATAATGTAAAAGATTCTTTCCAAGCAGTTGTAGATGGTGTTTGTGGTATTGACACGATTACACTATTTGACGCAAGTGATTTTTCTGTACAAATTGCTGGTGAAGTAAAAGATTTTAATCCTGAAACTGTAATGGATAAAAAAGAAGTAAAAAAAGCTGATAGATTTATTCAATTAGGTATAAAAGCAGCTCTTGAAGCAATGATTGATTCAGGTTACGTTACACAAGAAGATAAAAAAGTTGATGCTTCTATTGCTGATAGATTTGGAATTATTTCAGGTTCTGGAATTGGTGGTCTTTCTACGATTGAAAAAAACTCTGTTGTTTGTGAAAATAGAGGTTCAAGAAAAATTTCACCATTTTTCATTCCTTCATCATTAGCTAATATGTTAAGTGGATTTATTTCAATTGAACATAATTTAAAAGGTCCTTCATTATCTCACGTAACTGCTTGTGCAGCTTCAACTCATGCTTTAAATGATGCTGTTAAAACAATTGCATTAGGTGGAGCAGACAGAGTTTTAGTTGTTGGAGCTGAATCAGCTGTTTGTGGAGCTGGTGTTGGTGGATTTGCTGCAATGAAAGCATTATCAACAAGAAATGATGATCCAAAAAAATCATCAAGACCATTTGATTCTGGTAGAGATGGATTTGTTATGGGAGAAGGTGCTGGAGCATTAGTAGTTGAAGACTTAGAAATTGCACTTGCAAGAGGAGCTAAAATCTATTGTGAAATCATTGGATTTGGTGAATCAGGTGATGCAAATCATATTACATCTCCAGTTATTGATGGTCCATTAAGAGCAATGAAAGCTGCTTTTGAAATGGCAAAAAATATCACTGGTGAATATCCTAAAATTGACTATATTAATACTCATGGTACATCAACTCCTGTTGGTGACAAAAATGAGACTGCTGCAATTAAAGAAGCATTTGGAGGAAAAGAAAATTGTCCTCCTGTTTCTTCAACAAAAGGGCAAATTGGTCACTGCTTAGGTGCTGCTGGAGCGATTGAAGCAATTATGGCTATTAAAGCATTAACTGAAGGTATTATTCCTCCAACTATAAATGTAGAAAACCAAGATCCAGATTGTGATTTAGATATTGTTCCTAATGTAGCAAGAAAAGCTAACTTAACTACTGTTATGAGTAATAACTTTGGTTTTGGTGGAACTAATGGTTCTGTAATATTTAGAAAATACGAAAAATAATTTAAAATAAAACCTAAATATAAAGGAGATAATTTTTTATTATCTCCTTTTTTTTTCAAAGGGAAAAAATTGGCAACTTACTTAGAATTTGAAGATAAAATCAAAAAAATAGAAGATGAAATTATTACTGCTAAAACAAAATCAGATGAACATGCTGTTGAAATTTTAGAAAAAAAATTAGAAAAAGAAGTTGAGAAAACTTTTAAAAATCTAAGCGATTATCAAAAACTTCAACTAGCACGACATCCAGATAGACCTTATTCATTAGATTACATAAATGGTTTATTAACTAATGCCTATGAAATCCATGGTGATAGACATTATGTTGATGATCATGCAATAGTATGTTATTTAGGATTTATAGGAACTCAAAAAGTACTTGTTATTGGTGAACAAAAAGGTAGAGGAACTAAAGATAAACTTTACAGAAATTTTGGTATGCCAAGTCCAGAAGGGTATAGAAAAGCTTTAAGAGCTGCAAAAATGGCTGATAAATTTCAAATTCCAATTCTTATGTTAGTTGACACTCCGGGTGCATATCCAGGAATTGGTGCTGAAGAGAGAAATCAATCTGAAGCAATTGCTAAAAACTTATATGAATTTGCCGATTTAACAACGCCAACTGTTTCAGTTGTTATTGGTGAGGGTGGTTCAGGTGGAGCATTAGCTATTTCTGTTGCAGATAAACTTGCAATGATGAGATATTCTGTTTATGCGGTTATTTCACCTGAGGGTTGTAGTGCAATTTTATGGAATGATCCAGCTAAAGTTGAAACAGCAGCAAATGCTTTAAAAATTACAGCTGAAAATTTAAAAGAATTAAACTTAATTGACGATGTAATAAATGAGCCATTAATTGGAGCTCATAGACAAAAAGAGTTAGCAATTTTAGCTTTAAAAGAGTATTTTTTAACTTCATTAGATGAATTAAAAAGATTAACTCCAGCTCAAAGATCTGAGAAAAAATATCAAAAAATTATGAATTTAGGTTCTTTTTTAGAAAGATAAATTCATAAAAAACAAGAAGTTTAAACTTCTTGTTATCTAACTAACCTACCAACAGGTTCTCCACCAATTAAATGAAAATGTAAATGATGAACTTCTTGTCCACCATGATCACCAATATTTGTAATTAATCTATAACCACTCTCTTTTACACCTAAAACACCAGCAACTTTTTGAATAAATGCTGTCATTTCTGACATAATTTTTGGTGGTGTTACATCAAAAGAAGCATAATGTTCTTTTGGAATAATTAATACATGAATTTTTCTAGTTGGATTAATATCATTAAATGCTAAAAAATTTTCATCCTCTAAAATAGTCTGATTTGGTATCTCACCTTTTACAATCTTACAGAATATACACATTATTTTTCCTTGAAATTAAATAGTAAAATATTATAACCAAACTCTAATAAATCTTTAAGTATAATCCCAAAAAATACTGATACAAATAATTTAAATCCAAGACAATTATTTATAAATTTAGGGAGAAAAAAGTGACACAGTGGATTGAAAAAATAAACAATGCAACATCACTTGAAGAGTTAGAAAATCTTAGAATTGATACTTTAGGTAAAAAAGGTATCTTAACTTTAGAATTTGCTAAAATGAAGAGTGTTCCGAATGAAGAGAAAAAAGCTTTTGCAGAAAATTTAAACAAAAATAAAACTTTAATAACAGATGCTTTAGAAGCTAAAAAAGTTATCTTAGAGAAAGTTGCATTAAATCAAAAATTAGAAAATGAAAAAATTGATGTAACAAGATTTAACAACGAATTATCATGTGGAGCAACTCATCCAGTTGCTGAAACAATGAATAGAATTATTACATATTTTCAAAATCTTAATTTTGCTGTTGAAGAAGGACCTCTTGTTGAAGATGATTTCCACAACTTTGAAGCATTAAATCTTCCTAAATATCACCCAGCAAGAGATATGCAAGATACTTTTTATAACAAAGATTATACTTTATTAAGAACTCACACTTCTCCTGTTCAAATTAGAACTATGTTAAGTCAAAAAACTCCTATTAGGATGATAGCTCCAGGAACTGTATTTAGAAGAGATTTTGATATTACTCATACTCCAATGTTCCACCAAATTGAAGCTTTAGTTGTTGATGAAGCAGACAAAGTTTCATTTGCAAATTTAAAACATGTTTTAGTTGAATTTTTACAACACATGTTTGGTGATGTTGAAGTTAGATTTAGACCATCTTTTTTCCCATTCACTGAACCATCTGCTGAAGTTGATATTTCATGTGTATTTTGTAAAGGTGATGGATGTAGAGTTTGTTCACAAACAGGATGGCTTGAAGTTTTAGGTTGTGGTGTTGTGGATGAAAATGTATTCAAAGCTGTTGGGTATGAAAATAAATCTGGTTACGCTTTTGGATTAGGGATTGAAAGATTTGCAATGCTAATTCATAATATTGGAGATTTAAGATCACTATTTGAAAGTGATACAAGACTATTAGGACAATTCAAATGATTATTACAAGAAGTTGGTTAGAAGAATTTATAGATATTTCAAAAATATCAACAGATGAAATTTGTAAAACATTAAACTCAATAGGTTTAGAAGTTGATAGTGTTGAAAAAATATCTATCCCTTCTAAAGTTGTTGTTGGAAAAGTTTTAGAAAGAGTAAAACATCCTGAAGCTGATAAATTATCTATTTGTCAAGTAGATTTAGGAACTCATCAAGTTCAAATAGTTTGTGGAGCAAAAAATGTTGACGCTGGACAATTTGTACCAGTTGCTACATTAGGTTGTGATTTAGGAAATGATTTTATAATTAAAGAAGCTAAATTAAGAGGTGTTGAATCAAATGGAATGATTTGTTCAGCAACTGAATTAGGACTTCCAAAATTAAATGATGGAATATTAGAACTAGATAACTCAATTGGAGAATTAATTCTTGGAAAAGAGTTAAAAGATTATCCAAAAGTAAGTGATGAAATTATTGAAATTGAATTAACTGCAAATAGAGGTGATTGTTTAAGTATAAATGGAATAGCAAGAGAGTTAAGTGCTTTTTATAATATTTCATTAATTGAATTTGATAAACAAATTAACTACAATAACTTAGGTATTGGTCAAGTACTAGAAGTAGAATGTGACAGTAATATAGAATCATCATTAATTTTTAAAGCTATTGATTTTACAAATTTTAAATTAAATGTTTTACACAAATTAAGGACTAGTTTTCTTGGAAAATATCAAGATAAAAATGATATTAAAAATGTTTTAACTTATGTTACTCACTCAACTGGAGTTATTTTAAATGCTTATTCAAAAGAAAAAGCAATAGCTTCTAATAATTTATGTATATTAAATGTTAAAAAAGATTCTGAAGGTTTTGATAATGTTTATGGTGTTGAACAACTTAGTAAAATTTGTGTAGAACACAAAGAAATAGATGCTGATGAAACTAATTTTATCATTGAAGCATCTTATATTAATCCTGAATTAATCTCTAAAAAAGTTTATGAAACTAAAGTAAAAACTGGAGAAGTTTATTATAAAGCTTCAAGGGGAAGTGAACCAAATATAGAGTATGGAATTGATTTCTTTAGTGTATTTGTTTCTAAATATGGAGCTTTAATATATAAAGGAAGTGAAACTTTTATAGAAGATAAAGAAAAATTAACACTAGATATTAGTGTAAAAAAAGTAAATGCTATCATTGGTCAAGAAATTCCTAAAATTGAGATTGAAAAAATTCTTAATTCATTAGGTTTTGAAGTAAAAGACAGAGGTGAAGTTTTAGTAGTTAAAATTCCATATTTTAGACATGATATTAAAAATATCGCAGATGTTACAGAAGAGATTGTAAGAATTATTGGAATAGACAATATCATTGCAAAACCATTAGAAATTGATGAAGTAAATAGAGTAAATAAAACGTCAAATGACTTAGTTAAGAAAAATAGATTAAGATTTAAAGCAATTGAAAATGGTTTCTTTGAAACATTAACTTATGTTTTCTGCTCAAAAGAAAACTTAGAAAAATATGGTTTTAAAACTGTTAAAGATGAATTAGAATTAATTAATCCAATTGTAAAAGAATTAAATACATACAGAACTACAATTACATTAAATTTAGTAGAAGCTTGTGCTAATAACTTTAAAGTTGGTTCTCGTTCAACTGCATTTTTTGAAATTGGTACAATTTTTGATGAAAATAGAGCTGAGAGTAAAAAAATCTCATTTATTCAAACCGGTTCTTGTGAACTTGAAGATTTTTCAAATGCTGGAAAACCAAAAAATATTGATTTCTTCTCTTTTTCTAAAAAAATATTAAATACTATTGGAAAATTTGATTTAGAACCAATGAGCGAAATTTCAAACTCATTTGTTCATCCTTACCAAAATGCAAATGTATTAATAGATGGAAAGGTTGTTGGTTTTATTTGTAAATTACATCCAAGTGTTTGTGCTGATTTTGATTTAAATGATACATTTATTGCAGAAATTGATTTTGAAGCAATAGAAAATGATATTGTAAAAACAATTTCATATTCAAAATTCCAATCTTCAAAAAAAGATTTAACTATTATTACTCCAAAAACTTTAGAGTATAAAGAGATTAAAAAAGTAATTAACTCTTTAAATGACACAAACATCAAACAATTTAATTTAATTGATATTTATAATGATGAAAAATTAGGTGAAAACGAAAGTTTAACAATCAGATTTGTTTTACAAAATGATGAAAAAACAATGGAAGAAGAAGATATTACAACAACTATGAACTCAATTTTAGATGCTCTAAATAAAGAGTTATCAATTGGTTTAAGACAATAATCAAAAGGAAAAAAGTGGAAAAGTTTGCTATAAAAAAATTAACTAAAGCATTTGATATAGAAATAGATTCAATTGCAAGTGATAAATCAATATCTCATAGATGTGCTATGTTTTCACTTTTTTCAAATGAAACTTCTTATATAAAAAATTATCTAACAGCTGAAGATACATTAAATACTTTAAGTATCGTTGAACAGCTTGGCGCAATCATCAAAAGAGATGGTTCAAGTGTAGAAATCACTCCAACACAAACTTTAACTGAACCATCAGATGTTCTTGATTGTGGAAACTCTGGAACTGCAATGAGACTATTTTGTGGTTTATTAGCTAGCGTTGATGGAGCATTTACACTAACAGGTGATAAATACTTAAGAAATAGACCAATGAAAAGAGTTGCTGATCCACTAAGAAGTATTGGTGCATTAATTGATGGAAGAGAAAAAGGAAATAAAGCTCCTTTATTTATTAGAGGCGTAAAAGAACTTCAACCATTTACTTATCATTCACCTGTTGATTCAGCACAAGTTAAATCTGCAATGATTTTAGCGGCTCTTAGAGCAAATGGAATTTCTAAATATAAAGAAAATGAACTTACTCGTGACCATACAGAACGAATGTTAAAAGGTATGGGAGCAATTCTCGAAAATGATAGTGAAGGATTTATAAATATTCATCCTTTAACTGGACATTTAAAACCTTTAAATATTACAGTCCCAACCGACCCAAGTTCTGCATTTTTCTTTGCACTTGCAGCTGCGATTACTCCAAAAGCAAGAGTTTTAATAAAAAATGTAACTTTAAATCCTACAAGAATTGAAGCCTATCAAGTTTTAAAAAGAATGGGTGTTATTGTAAACTTTATTGAAAAAGAAAATGTTTATGAACCAATTGGTGATATTGAAGTAATTAACAAAGAACTAAATGGTGTGGAAGTTAGCGAAAATATCTCTTGGTTAATTGATGAATTACCAGCATTATCAATTGCGATGAGTTTAGCAAATGGAAAATCAAAAGTATCAAATGCTAAAGAATTAAGAGTTAAAGAATCAGATAGAATAAGTTCAGTTGTAAATAACCTAAAACTTTGTGGTGTAGAATATACAGAGTTTGAAGATGGTTATGAAATTACAGGTGGGAAAATAAATAAGGCTACTATAAATTCGCATGGAGACCACAGAATTGCTATGAGTTTTGCAATAGCTGGATTAAATAGTGATATGGATATTGAAGATACACAATGTATAGATACTTCTTTCCCAAATTTTAAAGAGATATTAGACTCATTATATTAAAAACAACTCATTGTTTCCTTCGCAGAAGAAAATAATTAAATAAAAGTTCCTAAAAATTGGGACAATTTTAAGGATAAGTGATGAAAGTAAAATTAGCATCAAACTATGGATTTTGTTTTGGTGTAAAAAGAGCGATTAAAATAGCAGAAGATTACAAAGATTCTGCAACGATGGGTCCATTAATTCATAATCAAGATGAAATCAATAGATTAAAAAATGATTTTAATGTTGGTTTATATAACAATTTAAGTGATGTAAAAGATAATGATACCGTTATTATTAGAACCCATGGTATCCCAAAAAATGATTTAAAGAATCTAAAAGCATTAAATGCCAAAGTTATAAATGCAACTTGTCCATTTGTTACAACTCCTCAACAAATTGTTAAAAAAATGTCTAAAGAGGGTTACTCAATTTTAATATTTGGAGATGCAGATCATCCAGAAGTTAAAGGTGTTCAATCTTACGCAGAAAATCAAGATGATGTGCATATAATCTTAGAACCATCTGATTTGGAAAAAATATCTTTTAAAAATAATAAGATAGCTACCGTTGCTCAAACTACAAAGAAAAAAGAAAAATACCTTGAAATTGTTAATTATTTGATTTTAAAAAACAAAGAAGTTAGGGTTTTTAATACTATTTGTGATGCAACATTTGAGAATCAAGACGCAGCTAGAGATCTTTCAAAAGAAGTAGATGTAATGATTGTAATTGGTGGGAAAAACTCATCAAATACTAAACAATTACACTCTATTTGTTTAGAAAATTGTCCAAATTCTTACTTAATTGAAAATGAAACTGAACTAGAAAATTCTTGGTTTTTAAATAAAAACTTATGTGGCGTAACAGCCGGTGCTAGCACTCCTGACTGGATAATACAACAAGTCGTAGATAAAATTGAATCATTTAACTAAGAGTTTTTAAGTCAATTTTCTGTATAATCATCCCATTTAATAAAACTGGTAAATATGAAGGAATAAAATGGGTATCGAAGATATTGATTTAGGTGAAGACTTTGATTTTGAGCAAATGCTTAATGAGTCTTTCGAGAATGCAGAAAATAATTCTGTAGTTGATGGTGTAATTGTAGAAATCTCAAGTGAGAGAGTTTTAGTTGATGTTGGTCAAAAAATTGAGGGTCAATTAAGTATTTCTGAAATTACAATTGGTGGTGAAGTTAAATACAAAGTTGGTGACACAATTCCTGTTATGTTAATGGGAAATAGAGGTGAAAGACCAAGTATTTCACATAAAAAAGTTTTACAAAAAGAAAAATTTGACGCTTTTGTAAAAACTCATGGTGAAAATGTAGAAGATGTAACTATTGAAGGTAAAATCGTTTCTGTTAAACAAAGAGGTGGTTTTATAATCGAAGATGCTGATGGTTGTGAATATTTCATGCCTATGGCTCAATCTTACTTAAAAGCTATTGGAGCAGTTGGAAAAACTGTTAAAGCAAAAGTTATCAAAGTAAATAAAGCTCAAAATTCAATTATTGTTTCAAGAAAAAAATTAATTGAAGAATCAAAAGCAGTAAAAGACAACAAAGTAACTGAAATTTTAGATAACAAAGAACCAGTTATTGGAACTATCAAAAAAATTACTTCTTATGGAATGTTTGTAGATTTAGGTGGAATTGATGGTTTAGTAAACTACAATGAAATCTCATACAAAGGTCCTGTAAATCCTGCAAATTATTATAATGAAGGTGACGAAGTTTCTGTTGTAGTTTTATCTTATGACAAAGCAAAACAACACTTATCATTATCTATCAAAGCTGCACTTTCTAATCCTTGGGAAGAAATTAAAGACGAATTAGAAGTTGGTGATACAATTACTGTTACTGTTTCTAATTTTGAATCTTATGGTGCATTTGTTGATTTAGGAAATGATATCGAAGGTTTATTACATATTTCAGAAATTTCTTGGAATAAAAACTTAAAAAATCCAAAAGAACTTTTAACAATTGGTGAAGAAATCAATGTTGAAGTTATCGAATTAAATATCGAACAAAAAAGATTAAGAGTTTCTTTAAAAAATCTTCAAGAAAAACCTTTTGCAAAATTCACTAACGAACACAAAGTTGGAGATGTAATTAAAGGTAAAATTGCTACATTAACTGACTTTGGTGCATTTGTAAGCATCGGTGATGTTGATGGTTTATTACACAATGAAGAAGCTTCATGGGAACCAAATGCTAAGTGTAAAACACTTTACAAAAAAGGTGATGAAGTTGAAGTTAGAATCATTAAAATAGATAAAGAAAAAGAAAATATTTCATTATCAATTAAAGAAATAGCTGATTCTCCTGCAAAAAAATTCCAAGATGCTTATAAAATTGGTGATATTGTAAAAGGTACAGTTAAAGACGCTAAAGATTTCGGAATTTTCATTAAATTAGAAAATAATCTTGACGGTTTAATTAGAACTGAAGATTTTGGACCATTAAAAGCTGAAGAAGTAAAAAATGGTGATGAAATTGAAGCTGTTATTATCAATATTGACACTAAAAAAAATAGAGTTAGATTATCTGTAAAAAGATTAGAACAACAACAAGAAAGAGAAGTTTTAAAATCTGTTAATGATGATTCATCTATGACTTTAGGTGATATTATTAAAGATAAAATGAAATAATAGGATTTATTTAAAATGGCTAAACATACAATCGTAGTTTGTGATCATATACATGATGCTGGTTTACAAATTCTTCAGAATACTGAAGATGTAAACTACGTATATGCAGCAGACGTTGACAAAACAGAACTATTAAATATTATTAAAGATGCTCAAGTAGCAATCACAAGATCTTCAACAGATGTTGATGAAAAGTTTTTAAATGCAGCGACTAATTTAAAAGCAATTATTAGAGCTGGTGTTGGTTATGATAATGTTGATATTGAAGGTTGTAGTAAAAGAGGAATAATCGCAATGAATGTTCCTACTGCAAACACAATAGCAGCTGTTGAATTAACAATGACACATATGTTATCTTGTATGAGAAAGTTTCCTTACGCTCATAATCAATTAAAAATTGATAGAGTTTGGAAAAGAGAAGATTGGTATGGAAATGAACTTTATGGTAAAAAACTAGGTGTTATTGGTTTTGGAAATATCGGTCATAGAGTTGCATTAAGAGCTAAATCATTTGAAATGGATGTAATTGCTTACGATCCATATATTCCTTCAACTAAAGCAACTGATTTAGGTATCAAATATACAACTAACTTTGACGATATTTTATCTTGTGATATTATTACAATTCATACGCCAAAAAATAAAGAGACTATCAATATGATAGGTTTTGAAGAAATTGCAAAAATGAAAGATGGTGTAGTTTTAATCAACTGCGCAAGAGGTGGATTATATAATGAAGATGCATTATATGAGAACTTAAAATCTGGGAAAATTGCAATGGCTGGTATTGATGTATTTATCAAAGAACCTGCAACTAGTCATCCTTTATTAGATTTACCAAATGTAACTGTAACTGCTCACTTAGGAGCAAATACAAAAGAGTCTCAAAGAGAAATTTCAGTTCAAGCAGCAAATAATGCTATTGAATCAGCAAGAGGAATTGCATATCCAAATGCTTTAAATTTACCAATTGATGAAAGTAAAATTCCTTCATTTGTAAAACCATATATTGAATTAACTCAAAAAATGGCATTTTTACTTGCTCAATTAAGTAAAAGTGAAATTAGATCAATTAATATTGCAGCAGAGGGTGAAGTATCTGAATATTTAGACTCTTTACAAACTTTTGCAACAGTTGGTGTATTAGCTGTTTCTTCAGGTGATGAAGTAAACTATGTAAATGCTAATTTTATTGCAAAAGAAAAAGGTATAGAATTAACTACTTCTGAGTTTTCTAACCACAGTGGATACCAAAATAAAGTATCTATCAAAATCACTACTCCAAATGGTGTAAAAACAATATCTGGAACTGTATTTAATGATGATGTACAAAGAATCGTTGAAATTAATGGTTTCCCTTTAGACATTGAACCAAAAGGTAAAATGATTGTAATGAGAAACAATGATGTACCAGGTGTTATTGGTGAAGTTGGTAAAATTTTAGGTGATAGTAATATCAATATAGCTGACTTTAGATTATCAAGAGGAAAAGATGGTGCTTTAGCTGTAATTCTTATTGATGAGAAACCAAGTTCAGATATATTAAAAAAACTTGATAATTTAGAAGCAGCAATTGCTGTTGCTTACGCAGAAATATAAGGAGAAACTATGGCAATTGGCATGAGTGAATTAAAAAAGGGATTAAAAATCGAAGTAGATGGTGTTCCTTATAAAATTACAGAATATCAACATGTAAAACCTGGTAAAGGTGCAGCGTTTGTTAGATGTAAAATTAAATCATTTTTAAATGGAAAAGTAATTGAAAAAACTTTCCATGCTGGTGATAAATGTGAAGTTCCAAACTTACAACAAAAACAAATGCAATTTTTATATGATGATGGTGAATTATTACAATTTATGGATAATGCAACTTATGAACAAGAGGGTTTAACTTACGATCAAGTTGGTGATGCATTTGACTGGATTATCGATGGTATGACTTGTGATATGATGTATTACAATGGAAAAGCTATTACAGTTGAGCCTCCAATGGTTGTAGAACTTAAAATTGTAGAAACTCCACCTAACTTTAAAGGTGATTCACAAGGTGGTAGAAAACCTGCTACTTTAGAATCAGGTGCAGTTGTACAAATTCCTTTCCATATTCTTGAGGGTGACGTTATTAGATGTGACACAAGAACTGGTGAATACTTAGAAAAAGTAAAATAGTAGCAAAGCTACTATTTTCTTTTTAGAAAAACAATCTTCTCTTCTCCAATATAATTTTCATGCATAATTTCAAAATCCATATCTATTTCATTTAAAGCATTACTTCCATTTTTAATTTTTGGACTTATTAATAATATTATAAAATCTATTCTCTCTTTTAATTTATCCAATAAATTATAAGTTCCCTCAATCATAATAAATTTATAATCTAATAATTTAAATAAATCATCTGAAATAATTACTTTTCTATTTGGGATGTTAAATAAAGGTATATTTTTATCAAATATTTTATTTTTACTATATATAAAAATATCTGGATTATTACCTTGAATATATCTGCTATCAAGTGTTGGTTTATCAATTCTTACTGTATTTCCACCGATAGCCAATAAGTCGATTTTATCTCTTAATATATGAACATAAGCTAAACCTCTATTTGACGAGATTTTTCCATTTATAGTCCCATTTAATGTCTGAGCCATCTTAAAAAATATGCAAGTTCTATTTTGCCAAGAAACAAATGGTAAAATAAGGTTTAATCCCTCTTTTTCTAATATCCCAATACTAACATCAATGTTTGCATTAATTAACGATTCTAGACCACCTGAGGCGTTAATATTTGGGTCTTTAACACTAATTATTACTCTTTTTGGTTTTAAAACTTTTAAAAGATTAGCACATGATGGAGTTTTACCTATATGATTACAAGGTTCTAATGTTACAAATATCTCACAATCATTAAAATAACCATTATGATTTTCTAAAAAGAAATCATGAATATCAGAAGATTTACTTTTAGTTTTTAGTGGTGAATTAGGATAATCAACTAAATACGCAGCTTTTAGTGCATTTACTTCAGCATGGGCCTGACCAGCTTCTTTATGGGCTTCTATTGATAATAATCTACCATTTTTTAAAATTACGCAACCAACAGCAGGATTTGGATAAGTTAAAAGTTGATATTTCCACGCTTCATCAATAGCCAATTTCATATAAAAATTATCATCTATTTTCATTATTATATTCGCTTTTTTTGTATAAATTTTTTGGAGGTAGTATATATTAAGTAGTTTTAATTGGTGTTAAAAACAATAGAAAAATTCTATTGTTTTATTACCATTCGAAGTATGTTGCAGCAGCTAAAATATTATCGTAAGTAATTTCTTCTTCACCAAATTCAGTTTTAACAACTATTTTTTCATTATCAGCAGAAATTAATTCACCTTTATAAACTTCAGTTGCAAAATTTTTGATTTTAACTTTTTCACCAACTGACGCAATAAAATGCTCTTTTTTTCTAAGTTTTCTTTCAATTCCTGGAGAGCTAACTTCTAAGATATATTCCCCACCCATTGGCTCATCAACATCTAATATTGGAGAAATCATTCTTGAAATTTCAGCACATTTATCTAAACTAATACCATTTTCAGCAGTTACTAAAACTCTAAAAATATTTTTATCATGTTCTTTTACTGTTACAATATCATATAGATTTGCACCTAAACTTTCAACAGCTAATTTAATTGATTCTTCTAAACTCATTCTTCTTCACTTTTTGGTTTTCTTATTTGAGCAAATAATGCTTCAATATTTTTAGATTTTTCTAAAGATGTATCATTTAAAAAAGTAAAGTTTGGACATTTATACCAACCAGTACTTGCTAATATGTGAGTCTTTAATCTTCCATTTGCTTTATTTAATGAAGCAATTACTTCTTTTAATTCACTTTTATCATAATCAGAACCATCAAAATATACAATTGCATCATATTTACCATTTTTGCAATTAACTGCTGTTATTGGTAAAGAGTTAATTCTACTATCTGCTAAATTTGATAAAGCTTCTGGAATTAACTCCATTAATAAAGATTCTGTTCTTTGTAGATTAATACTTTTCATTATTACTTATCTACTGATACTTTCTCTTCAATTTGGATAAATGTTTCAATAAAGTCACCTGTTTTAATATCGTTGAATTTATCGAACATAATACCACACTCATAACCATTAGCAACTTCTTTAACATCATCTTTAAATCTTTTTAATGATGAAATTTTACCTGTATATGTAACAACTCCATCTCTAATGATTCTTGCGTGTCCACCTCTGATTACTTTACCATCTGTTACTAAACATCCAGCTACTGTTCCAACTTTAGGAACAACAAATGTATCTCTAACTTCAGCTTGACCAGTATTTTCTTCTCTAATAACTGCACTCATCATTCCTGATAATGCATCTTTAATATCATCAATTAAATCATAAATAATTGAATATGTATTGATTGTAACTCCATCAGCTTTTGCTTTTGCTTTAACTGAACCAGTTGGTCTTACGTTAAATCCTAAAATTATACAACCCTCAGATGCACCAGCAAGAACTAAATCAGATTCAGTGATTCCACCAACAGCAGCATGAATTACTTTAACTTTTACTTCATCATTTGCAATTTTTTCTAATGAACCTTTAATTGCTTCTAAAGAACCACCAACATCAGCTTTAATAATTACTGGAAGTTGTTTGATTTTTCCTTCAGCGATTAATCCACTCATCTCTTCTAAAGAAACTTTAGTAGATTTTGATAACTCTTTAGCACGTGCATGCTCAGCTCTCGTTGTTGCAATATCTCTTGCTTCTTTATCAGTATCTAATACAATCATTACTGAACCAGTTGTAGGAACATCATTTAATCCTAAAACTGTTCCTGTTTCAGATAATCCTAACTCTTTTACAGGTCTTCCATTATCATCAGTAATTGCTTTTACTCTACCAAATGTTGTATCACAAACAATATTATCACCAACTTTTAATGTACCATTTTGAACAATAATTGTTGCAACCGGTCCTCTTCCTTTTTCAAGTGAAGATTCAACAACAGCAGCTTTTGCTTTTGCAGTAGGATCTGCTTTAAGTTCTAAAAGTTCTGCTTGTATTAAAATATTTTCTAATAATTCTTCAATACCTTCACCAGTTAAAGCAGAAACTCCAATGAATTCTGTATTTCCACCCCAATCAATTGGAGTTAAATCTCTTTCTGCCATTTGAGCTTTTACCATATCTGGATTTGCAGTCTCTTTATCCATTTTATTGATAGCTACAATAATTGGGCATCCACTTGCTTTTGCATGTGAAATAACTTCTTCAGTTTGAGGTTTTACACCATCATCTGCTGCAACAACAATAATAACTATATCTGTAATAGCTGAACCTCTAGCTCTCATAGCAGAGAAAGCAGCATGTCCAGGAGTATCTACAAATGTGATTTTTTGTCCATTTTTTTCCACTGTATAAGATGAAATATGTTGAGTAATCCCACCAGCTTCACCTTTTGCTACTTTTGAAGATCTAATCTTGTCTAATAACGAAGTTTTACCATGGTCAACATGTCCCATAATAGTTACAACAGGAGGTCTTGTTACAAATGTTGTTTCATCAATATCTTCATCATGATAATCACCAACATAATTTACATCTTCTAATGCATCATTAACAGTAACTTCAATTCCAAACTCTTCACCAAGAATTTCTAACTCATCTTGTTTTAAGAAGTCATTTTTAGTAACCATCATTCCTAAAGAGAATAAAACTGTAATTACTTCAGCAGGTGATTTACCACAAGCTTCTGCAAACTCATAAACTCTAATATCTTCTGGAATTGTAACTTCAGTTATTTCAACAGCTTCTTGAGTTCTAGCTATTCTTTTCTTTCTTTTCCCTCTTTTTAAACCTTGAGGAGCATTTCCAAAAGCAGCTGGTCTTGAACTTCTTGATTGTTTAGCTGGATTTTGTGGTTTTGGTTCATCAAATATTTTATAAGTATCACCTAAATCCATATCTAGTAAAACTACTTCTTCACCTAATAAAGAGTCATCTGAACTAACAAAGTCATCTGTATAAGCTCTATCTACTTCAAGTTTTTTACCATGGTCTTGAGCTTTTACAACTGTTTTCTTTTTCTCTTTTTTTATTCTATTTTTTCTTTGTTCTTCAGAATAACTATCATTATTTGATTTATCATCTTCTTCATTAGCACCTAAAATTTCACTTAATGATTTCATCTGTTTTTTCGGTTGAATTTCAGAATCAAATGACTTATTAACAATTACTTCTTCATCGTCTTTAGGTTTGTTCTTTTTAACAATAACTAACCCTCTTCTCTTAGGAACAATTTTACTAGCATTATCAGGATTAACTTCAGGTTTGTCAAATTCTTCTTGAGTTTTTAAAGCAGGTTTAGAAATAGGTTTAGAAATTACAACTTTTTTTAATTCAGGTTTTTTTACAGCCTCAACATCTTTTTTCTCAATAACTTCAACTTTTTCTAATTCGATTTTAGTCTCTTTTACTTCTTCCACAATCTCTTGCGTTTTCTTTTCAACAACTTTTTTTGCTTTAGGTGCTGATGATTTACTTGGTAATCTTGAACTGTTTCCCGTCATGATATATTTTGTAATCTCTTCAGCATCTTCATATGATACTGCACTTTGGGGTGATTTAAGATCTATATTTAAATCTTTAGCCTTCGCAATTACGTCTGCGCTACTAGCTCCCGCTTCTTCTGCAATTTCATAAACTCTTACTTTATCTGACATCTGTTAGCATCTCCTTAAGTTGTGTGACATACTTATCTTTATTTTTACACTCTTTACAAAGTGATTTTTCGATTTTTTTATTATCTTTCCCATTTATATCTGTTTGTAATAGCTTTTCGCATTCACCACAAATATAAAAACTTCTACCAAAATTGTTGTAAAACAACAATTTTTTCTCTTCACATTTTAGTCTTAATAACTCTTTTTGTTCAAATTTGCCTTTGCAAACGACACAAGTTCTTAAGGTTTTTTTTAAACTAGGCAAATATTATACCTAAAATATACTTAATATCAAAGATTTTCAAATTTCAACTCTTACGCCAACATTATCAAAATCAGCTACAAAGACTTTAAAGTGAGGAAATCTTAATTTCAATGCTTTTTCTAAATTCTTGCTATCATCCACATATGCCATAGAAAATAGTGTTGAACCAGAACCTGATAAAGTACTCATCAAAGCACCTTCTTTTAAAGCGGTTTTTTGTACATCAAAAAGTTCTGGCATCTGTTTCATTCTATATTTTTGATGAATTTGATCAAAAGATGCATGTTTTAACATCTCCCAATCTTCTGCCATAAATGCAGCTGTTAATAAAGATGAATGTGAAATATTAAAAACTGTATCCTCTTTTGAGTATTTAAAAGGTAAAGTTTTTCTTGATAATTGTGTTGAAATTGCCCTATTTGGAACAACTACAACTGCTTTTAAACTTTTTGGTATATCTTTTCTTATATATCTAACTTCATTTTCTTGAACACAAGCCACATTAAATCCACCCATAACAGCAGGTGTAATATTATCAGGATGATTTTCATAAGCTAAAGCTAAATTAAGTAATTTATCTTTTTCAAGTTTGATTCCCTCAATTGCATAAGCACTTGCAATTGCAGAAACTATAACAGCAGATGAACTTCCTAAACCTCTTGATAATGGAATTTCATTTTGAAATTCAAATCTAAAATGTCTTTTTTTATATGACAAATTATGATAAAAATCATTAAAAATTGAGATAAACATATTGTTATCTTTTAAAGCCGGATTGTTTGCACCCTCACCTTTTAAAGATACGCTATGAAATTTTGATGGTCTTATGATTACTTGGTTTTTCATTGAGATTGCTAGACCTAAGCAGTCAAAACCTGGGCCTAAATTTGCACTAGTAGCTGGAACGCTTACTTTCATCCATTTCCTTCTTAAACTTAAACAGCTGGTAAATTGTATATTGGCAGTGTTTCTTCGTTAAAATTATATTTTTCTATACACATAGGTAAGTTAAAGTCGTGGATTATACAATCTTTTTCTAAAAAATCCACTTTAATTTTATTTTCATCTTTTATAAAGTATTTTTTTCCAAGGGCTTTTATTGGAGAATTTTGATTAAATTCAAATCCATCAATTGCAGAGAATTCAATATCTTTTGTTATACAAATTGTTTTTAAAAATATGTAAGCAACTTTTATTGCCATAAAAGAACCTGGAGAATTAACATAGGTAATTCTTTTGATTTCGTACTCTTTTAAAAGTTCTTCAAATAAACTTGGTAATAAATCTGAGGTTTTACCATCAAGTTTATGTTCCTTTATTAATTTTTTATTTTCATAAACTCCAATTAATAAAGGATTTGAAATAGTAATTACTAAAATTTCAATCAATTTATACCTTAATTATCTGCATTTGCATAAGCCATTTCAAATACCACAGCTTCACTACTTGCTTCTTCTAAATCAATTATTTCATAGTTTTCAGCACTTTCGAAAAGTTTTTTTGTAAGTAAATGATTTAAATGGTGACTTCCAGCAATTGCATCATATTCACCAACCATTGTATATTCTAAAAGTGCCATATCACCAATTGCATCTAAAATTTTATGTCTTACAAATTCATCATCAAATCTTAAACCTTCAGGATTTAAAACTTTAGTTTGATCAAGAACAATAGCGTTTTCCATGCTTCCACCTTGGGCTAATCCTATACTTCTTAAATATTGAACTTCATGTAAAAAACCAAATGTTCTAGCTCGGCTAATATTCTCTTTATATTCAGAAATTGAATAATCAAAATGGAAATTTTGTTTCCCAATAGCTGGATGTTCAAAATCAATCTCAAAATCATAAACAATTCTGTTTGATGGTTTCAAACAAACTCTTTTTCCCTCAGGAGTTGTAACTTCAACCATTTTTTTGATTTTTATCGCTTTTTTTGATTTATCAAGTTCTTTAATTCCTGCTTCTTCAATTAACATACAATATCCAGATGAACTTCCATCAAGAACTGGAACCTCATCATTATCTATTACAATTCTTAAATTATCAATTCCATAAGCATAAACAGCCGATAAAAGATGTTCTATTGTTGAAATAACAACACCATCTTTCCCAATAACTGTTGCCATTTTTGTATCAACTACAAACTCTCTTTTAAGTGGAATAGTAACTCCCGCATCAACTCTGTAAAAAATAATTCCCATATCACTATCAAGTGGTTCAAGTCTCATTTTTACAGGAACACCTTTGTGAAGTCCAATTCCAACTATTTCTGTGCTTTTAGCTATTGTTCGTTGTTTCATTTAGTGCTTCCATTTATTATTTTTGTCGCATCATTTATAGTTTTTGTTAAATTTACTTTTATCCATTCATTATCTAACCACTCATTTGGATTTACTTCAATTCCTTGAACTAACATACCAAAGTGTAAATGATCTCCAAATACAGCCCCAGTTGCCCCTGTATTTCCTATTTTTTGTCCAGTCTTAACTTCATCGTTTACTTCAACATCAATATTACTTGTATGGGCATATAAACTTCCTAATCCCCATCCATGGTCAATAATAGCTGTATCTCCATAAATTCCTAAATAACCTTTATATATAACTTTTCCAGGATTTGTTACAATAATTTCCGCTCTTTTTGAACTAGCCCAATCCATACCTAAATGCCAAGCTTCATCAATTTTTTGTTCATTATAAGTATAATGTCTTCTTTCTCCATATTGTGCAAAAGTTGCAGCATTTTGCATTCTTACAAATGTTTTTACATCAAAAGGAATTTTTCCACTATTTTCTAGATTTTTCTTAGAAACTTCTCTGATTGTTTTAACATTTTTTTCTCTAAGTTCTTTATTTGCTTTAACAAAAATTTCTGGTATTTCATTTGGAATAGTCATATCACTATTTTCTAAAACATGTCTACTTATGCTATTAACAAAATCATCAGTAATTTTGATTTGATCTACTTTTTCTTTGAAAGGTTTTATATAAAAAGGAACTTTTGTTACACTTTTATTTCCTGCCATATCAACAGCAACGATATTAACTTTTTTAAACTCTTTTATATCAATTGGCCAAGTGATAATTGAAATGTAAAAATTCTTTTTATAAAAAGGGAAAAATTCAAATACTTCTTCATCATTAAATGATACATAATAATCTTTTATATTTTCATCATTAATTTCAGCAATAATAATTCCACTTCCACCTTGTCTTAACAAATATGAATTACTTATAACATTTGCAATAGGACTTCTTTTATCAATAATTACTTTAGAATTTGTAACTGTTTGATTTCCTTTAAATAAGTTCCATTTACTTGAATCATAAACATCAACTTTAATGTTTCCATCTTTTGGTTTATTCATTTCATCAAATGATGGTGGTAATATTTCTAGTTCTATTGAACCTTTTTCATTTTTAATAACTTTTGTTTCTAATTTTACTTGTTTTTGACCATCATCAAAAGTAACATTATATGACTGTATTTCACTATTATCTGAAATTATTGCTTTTATTGGTTTTTGTAAATTCCAATAAATCTCTTTTTCAATTAAAACCTTAGGTGCAACCCTTTCAAATGTAGGTGATAAAAATATAAATGCAACTAATCCAATAACCAATGCTGTTGGAATCATAACAATCGCCAACATAAGTCCGTTTTTACTATTTGTAAATTTCAAAAATTTCCTTTAATACAATTTCTTTTGCTTTTTCAACATCTAATGTTTCTATGGTACAACCAGCTGCATTAAAATGACCTCCGCCACCAAATTCCCCAGCTATTTTAGCAACATCAATCTGTCCCTTTGACCTTAAAGATACTCTAGCACTACCGTTTACAATTCTTACAAAAATTGCAATTCTAACAACTGCTATACTCATTATCATATCAAGAGCATCTTCACAATCCCTATTATGAGCACCTGTTTGTTTGAACCACTCTTCTCTTGCGATAATAGATGCAACTTCTCCCTCTTTAAATAACTCTAAACTATCTAAAACTTTTGGAATAATTCTATATTTTGCCAAAGAATCTCTTCTTAAAAGCTTATTCGCTATTTCAGAAGGACTAGCTCCGCACTCTACTAAAAAATTTATTTTCTCAAATGTTAATTCATCACATCTTCCTAAAGAAAATGCTAAAGTATCATCATAAATACCAACATATAGTGCTGTTGCAGAGTTTTTTGTTATATATAATCCATTGTGTTTAAAAAATTCAAAAACTAGTTCTGCTGTTGAACTTTTCATAGGATCTACTATATTTACAGCCCCAAAACTATTATTTGATTTATGATGATCGAAATTTATAAGTGGAATTGATGGGTCTAGTTCAAATCCTAATCTTTTATAAGTTCCACAATCAACACTAATAGCTAAATCAAAAAAAGCTGGTAATTGATCAGTGATTTTTTCAAATCTTGGTATAAAATCAAGATTTTGAGGTAAATCAGAACTTATATTAAATACCTTATGTTTTATCTTATTTTCATGGAACAGATTTGATAAAGCTAAAGCTGAACCAATAGAATCAGGATCAGGATTTACATGAGTAATTATTAAAATATATCTACTTTTTTCAATAAGCTCCAATGCTTTTGTATATTCAGACATATCAACTTTATTACTTATTATAAAATCTTTTTTCAAATTTAATCCTAATCAAACTTCATAGAGAAATCAAGCCAAGTTGCTTGATGAATAATACTTCCACTACTAATAGCATCAACACCTGTCATAGCATAACTTCTAATAGTATCAAGATTTATATTTCCACTTGCTTCTAATAAAATATGTGGATAGTTTGCATTTCTAAAAGCAACTACTTCTCTTATTTGATCTAATGTCATATTATCACACATGATAATATCGCCACCAGCACTCATTGCTTCTTTAACTTGATCTAATGTTTCACACTCTATTTCTATTTTTGTAACCCAAGAGATTCTTTTTCTAGCTTTTTTTACAAACTCTGCAAGATTGTCAATTGTTCTTAAGTGTGTATCTTTTAACATTAAACAATCATCA
Source organism: Aliarcobacter sp. (assembly GCA_028681275.1). GTDB lineage: Bacteria > Campylobacterota > Campylobacteria > Campylobacterales > Arcobacteraceae > Aliarcobacter. The sequence goes on along the minus strand of JAQUIV010000007.1, from coordinate 8,440 downwards.
AGTCCAAGTCTGTGATTTATTGCTCCACCAACTCTTGAAGCATATTTTTCAAAATCTCGAAGTTGTGGTCTTGTTTTTCTAGTATCAAGTAAAACAACACCTGTTCCTTCCATAAGTTTTGCATATTTATTTGCCATAGTCGCAATTCCAGAAGCGTGTTGTAACATATTTAAAAAAGTTCTCTCAGATGAAAGTAAAACAGAAGCTTTCCCCTCAAGTTCAGCTAAAACATCACCAGCTTTTATCTCATCACCGTCATTTTTTAAAAATTTACAATCAAACTTTTCAGTTCTTGCTAATACTTTTGCATATTGAACACCTGCTAAAATACCATCTGATTTACAAATAGCCCGTGCAGTAAATCTTCCTTTTGGAGCAACATCGAAGAATAAATCCCCTCGTCCATTATCTTCAATAATGGCATTTTTTACAAATTTCTTAATATTTATCATACTTCAAACATCCTTTCAAGGGCAACTTTCGCCCACTTTGCAGTATCTTCTGATACAAATATTTCATTCTCTTTTGATATTGTATTATCTTTTATTGATTTCAAAGTATTATATACATCTTGTAATGTTGTTTCATTCATTGTTGGACACTCTGGTTTTGTTGAACTTAAAATATAAGTATTTTTTGTTCTTAATCTATTCACCATATTAAACTCCGTTCCAACAGCTACTTTTTGATCTTCAGGTAAAGCTTTAATATAAGTTATAAGTTGTGAAGTTGAACCTACAAAATCGGCAGCATCACAAACACTTGGGTCACATTCAGGATGAACAGCTATCAAAATATCTGGAAATTTATTTCTATAAAATTCAATATCTTCTACTGTAAATTGTTGATGAACTGAACAAAAACCATTGTAACAAATAATATCTGCCTCTTTTAAATCACTTCCATCACCAACAACTGCTGATTTAAGTTTTAAAGATTTTGCAAAATTTTGTCCTAAACATCTATCTGGTACAAAAAATATTTTTTTACCTGATTGTAAACCTTTTTCTATGATTTTATAAGCATTAGATGAAGTACAAACCATTCCGCCCATTTCTCCAACTTTTGCTTTAACTGCTGCACTTGAATTTATATAAGTTATTGGTAAAATGTTTTCATTAGGGATTCCAGCATCATTTATTTTTTTTAAATTTTGCTCAAAATATCCCTCATCAATCATTCTAGCCATTGCACAACAAGCAATTTTTGGCATAAGCACTCTTTTTTGTGGACTCATAACTTTTACACTTTCACCCATAAAACCTACACCACAAAATACAACATATTCAGAATCTGTAAGCATTACTTTTTTGGCAAGTTCCAATGAATCACCTGTTATATCAGCTAATTCAAATACTTCATCCCTTTGATAAAAGTGAGCTACAAGAGTCACATCTAACTCTTTTTTTAATTTTATTATCTCTTCTTTTAAATCCAAAATTAACCTTCAAATTTTTATTAAATATAAATATAACAAAATATTAGTTATAATCTCATTTAATCACACACTTAAAACAAGGGCAATATATGGATTTTTTCACAAATACAAATATTTTATTTTTTCTAGCTGCTTATTTAATAGGCTCTATTCCTTTTGGTTCAATCTTAGCAAAAACATTTGCAGGAGTTGATATAACAACAGCAGGAAGTAAATCAATTGGGGCAACAAATGTTCTAAGAGTTGTAAAAGAGACTAATCCAAAATTAGCAAAAAAACTTGGAATTGCAACAGTTTTACTTGATGCATTAAAAGGAACTCTTGTTTTATTAGTTGCTATGTATTATGGAGTTAGTGACTCTACACTTTGGGCAATTGCAATTTTAGCTGTTTTGGGACATTGTTATTCTATTTATTTAGGACTTGAAGGTGGGAAAGGCGTTGCAACTGGACTTGGAGTTTATTTAGTTCTTATTCCAATACCAACACTTATTGGCGCAATTGTTTGGATAGTTTGTGCAAAAGTTCTTAAAATATCATCTTTATCATCACTTTTAGGACTTGTAGCAGTTGTAATTAGTGCTAGTTTTTTAAATGATGGTTTAAATGTAGGTTCAAATGTTCCTATGTATATAATTGCTTTTATCATTATTTACAAACACATTCCAAATATCATCAGAATTATCAAGGGTGAAGAGAAAAAAGTTATATGAAAATAGAAATTTCTGATTTAACTTTTAAATGTATCATTGGTATATTAGATTTCGAGCGAATCAAAAAACAAAAAGTAATAATTGATTTATCTTTTGAATATAACTTTTCAAAAGATAACTTCATAAACTACGCAGAAATTTCAGCTTTAATAGAAAAAACTATGAAAAAAGAGAAATTCCTTCTTTTAGAAGATGCAATTTTGCATCTTGAATCTCTACTAAACAACAACTATAAAATAACTAATCTAAATATTAAAATATCAAAACCGACTATATTAAAAAACTGCATTGTTAGTTTAACTAATTAAACACTAGTAAAATACGATAAAAAAAGTCCGAAAATAGCATTAACACAGCATTAATGAATGGTTAATTGAAATCTAACTTAAATTAACAGTTAATTAACACTCAAAACACAATTTTAAGAAAACTTTAAAATTTAGTAATGTAGAATGGTCGCAACGGTATGTCGGAAAAGGTTTAAGACCTAGGTTTTAGATGAGTTCGCGCGCTCCGGTAGACTGAAAAAAGATTTCGAAATTTTAGGAGAACAAATGAAAAAAATCGCAAAATTAAGTTTAGTAGCAGCTGTTGCAGTTGCTGGTTTAACTACTGCTAATGCTCAACCATTAGAAGAAGCAATCAAAAATGTAGACGTATCTGGTTCTGTTGTTTATAGATACAATGATTACAGTGATGATACAAATTTACCATCAGGATTAGAGACAACTGTTAAAGGTTCTGATAAAACTGGTACAAACAACTATTATAAAGCTGTTGCAAATTTAAAAGCTGGTATCACTGATGATGTAGCTTTAAACACTTCTGTTTCTGCAAATAATAATTATGCTGCATTTGATACTTCAACATCTGGTGATGCTAATGTTGCTGTAGAATTAACAAAAGTAAATTTTGCATATACAGGTGTTAAAGACACTACTGTATTAGCAGGTAAAATGGGTGTTCCAACTCCTTGGACTGTAGCTTCTCAAATAGATGGAAACGAGCAAACTGGAACAGGTGCTGTTGTAATTAATTCTTCAACTCCAGTAACTTTCATCGGTGCTTATTTTAATCAAACAAACTTTGGTAAAACAACTGTTAAATCTGCTGGAAATCATTCTTTAACTACAGCTAAAGTAACTGATACAACAGGTTATACTGCTAATGCAGTTACTGCAAATGCTGATAAAATTGCTGTTGGGAAAGATGCTAATTCAATCGCTGTAGTTGGAGCTAAAACTTCTTTTACAGGTGTTGATTTAGAAGCATACTATGCTGACCAAGTTGATACATTAGAGTCTTATACTGCTGCTGCAGATTACAAAATTGCATTAGATGGTGTAACTTTAGGTACTGGTATTAGATATACTAATTTACAATTAGATGCTTTAACAACTGATGATGAATTAACAAAAGGTTATATCTCTGCTGTTGCTGGAATCTTTGATGCTAAAGTTACATATGGTGTAACTGGAAAAGATGGTGGTTTAGTAGCATATGATAATGATGCTGGTACGGCAATGCTTGGATGGAATACATACTTAAATGGACAAATTGATGCTGATTATTTACAATTACATGCAGGTGTTCAAGTATTACCTAAATTAAATATTGCTTTAAATCACTATGAAGTTAATGGAAATACTGTTGATGATGATGCAAAAGAGATCTTTACTCAAATCACTTATGCACACTCTAAAAACTTAAGTACTTATGTAAGATTAGGTCAATATGAAACTGCAAATAATGATGCTACTGATGCAGGAAGATTACAAGTTGCTTATAAATTCTAATATTTTTAGAATTTAAAACTTCTTTCTTAAGGCTAGAGATTTTTTCTCTAGCCTTTTTTTATTTCCAAAATTATTGAAATAATATATATACTACGAAAATTTATTCTTATTATGGTAAAATCTATAAATTTTAAAAAAGGATTTTATCTTGAAAAAAGCGATTCTTTCAACAATAATACTATTAGGTTCAACTTCACTTCTTGCTGATACAACAATGTGTTTTAAAGAAAATCATCAATCTATGGCTACAATTGAAAATACACCACTTGATGGTGGAGTTTGTGCTGGAAAAAATACAGTAAATCAAATGAAAGCAAAAGGTTGGTCTGTTGATGATATAAAAATTTCTCAAACAGCAACTGGTATGAGTTTTATTTATATTTTAAAAACTACTACAACTCCAACTACTACTACAAATTTTACTGGAAATCAAGAACAATTAGAAGCAAATATCATAGCTAAACTTGAAAAGAAAAAAGAAGAAGAGATTAAAGTAAAAAAAATTGAAGAAGAAAAAAATCTTGTTGGAGATGGAGAGAAATATTATTTAAATAAATGTCAATCTTGTCATGGAGCAAAAGGTGAATTAGAAGCAAAAGGTTCTTCAAGACCTTTAAATACTCTAAGTGTTGAAGATATGAGATATTCTATTTCTGGATATATGGATGGAGACTATAATAGAGGAATGGCTTCAATAATGCAACCTATTGCAAATGCCGTTACTCAAAAAGATTTAGAAAAAGTTCACGCTTATTTAAACAAAATAAATAACAAATAATAAAAGAGGTTTAAATAACCTCTTTTTTCTACTAATAAATTCCCCCTTTTCAAAGGATTCAAACTATATGGACGCATATGAATATTCAGAGCTATTAAAGCTTCTAAATACAAAACTAAATAATATAAAAGGTATTTTAAAACCTGATGAGTTAAATCAAAGATTAGATGAAATCAAAGAAGAAGAATCAGCACAAGATTTTTGGAATAATATAGAAAATGCTACAAAAATTGGTATTGAAAAAAATAGAATTTTAGGAAAATTAAGTAAATTTAATAAAGCAAATGATTCATTAAAAGGAACAAATGAGCTTTATGAAATGGCAAATGATGAAAAAGATGAAGAGACACTGGAAATGCTTTTTGAAGAAGCTGGTGAACTTGAAAAACTAATCAAATCAACTGAAATTTCTGTAATGCTTTCTAATCCTGATGATGCTTCAAATGCTATTGTTTCTATTCATCCAGGAGCTGGGGGAACTGAATCACAAGATTGGGCATCTATTTTATATAGAATGTATTTAAGATGGGCTGAAAGAAATGATTTTAAGATAGAACTACTTGATTATCAAAATGGTGATGAAGCTGGAATCAAAGATGTTTCATTTATCATAAAAGGTGAAAATGCTTATGGTTATATGAAAGCTGAAAACGGTATTCATAGACTTGTTAGAATCTCACCATTTGACTCAAATGCAAAAAGACACACTTCATTTTCATCTGTAATGGTATCTCCTGAAGTTGATGATAATATTGATATTGTTATTGAAGATAAAGATATTAGAATTGATACATACAGAGCAAGTGGAGCTGGTGGACAACATGTTAATAAAACAGAATCAGCTATTAGAATCACACATATTGCAACAAATATTGTAGTTCAATGTCAAAATGATAGAAGCCAACATAAAAACAAAGCAAGTGCTATGAAAATGTTAAAATCAAGATTATATGAACTTGAACTTGAAAAACAACAAGCTACAAAAGATGGTGTTGAAAAAAGTGATAATGGATGGGGACACCAAATACGTTCATACGTTTTACAACCATATCAACAAGTAAAAGATTCAAGAAGTAATATTGGATACTCAAATGTTGATGCAATTTTAGATGGTGATATTACAAAAATTATTGAAGATGTATTAATCGCAACTGCTAAATAATTATAAAAAAAGAAAAATGCTATTTTTTAGCGTTTTTCAACTCTCATTTTAATATAGTAATTTGTATAATGTACTAGTTAAATAAAAGGATTTTTATGATTAAACACTTTATTCTTTTAACTTGTCTTATACTATTCTTTAGCTCTTGTGGCATTCAAGAAAATAAGAAAATAAAAATATCTATTACCACTTGGATTGGATATACTCCTTTATTTTATGCAAAAGAAAAAAAATGGCTAGAACCTTTAAACATTAAACTTTTAAATGTTGTCTCTTTGAGTGAAAATATGTATCTCTATAAAGCAGGTAATTCTGATGCTTATGTTGGTACGCAATATGAATACAATTTATTATCTAATGAAAATAAAAATCTAACTCCTATTATGTTATTTGACAAATCAAACGGAGGAGATGTTATTTTATCAAATATCTCAATTGAAGAACTTCTAAAAACTGATAAACAAATAGATGCCTATTTAGAAATTGATTCTATAAATTCTATTTTATTGGAAGATTTCCTAAAAATTTATAATCTTAAAAACAAAAAAATCAACTACATAAATGAAGATCAAGCTTATATATCAAAACTAAATAGCAAAAATCTTGAAAATCCAACAATAATAGTTACTTACACACCTTATAATTATGATTTAGAAAAAAATGGTTTTAATGAATTATCATCTACAAAAAATAATTCAAACCTACTTGTAATTGATGCTATGTTTACAAATGAAGATTTTTTTAATGAAAATAAAAAGGAGTTTTTAGCGTTAAAGAATTTAGTTGATAAAGCTATATTAAACTTAGCAAATAATCCAAAAGAGTTTTACGAAACAATAAAACTATATTTACCAAATACAAGTTATGAAGAGTTTTTAGCATCTTTAAATGATATTGTATGGATTAATTCAAATGTTCCTGAAGAGATAATAACTAAACTTAGAAATTCAAATTTTAAAACAAGAGATATAATAAAATGATTTTTAACATACGAAGATTAATCCTATTTTTTATCTCTATTTTGGTGTTAATATTTTATTCGATATTTGCTTATTATTTTTTCAAACAAGAAGAGAATTTAGCCAAAGTAATTTTAAAAACTATCAATAGCAATATTACTGAAACTAGTTATACTTTATCAAAAAATTTAAAATCAAAAAATGATGTCTTATTATACAGAGCTCTTTTAGATAGGATTTCTGCAAATAATGATTTTATATCTGCAATTGCTATTTTCGATGATGACAAACTTCTTGTAGTTACTGATCCTGCTTATGGAAAAATTGATAATATACCAAGAATAAAAGAAAATAGTTATTATAAAGAATTGATGAACAACAAATATATTGAAACTGATATAAGATTTTTTGAAAATAAAGAGATTAGAAAACTAAGATTAGTTTATATTTTAGAACAAGAGGAATTAGCTCTACATTTTATAGATAATAAAATTAATTTTCTAATTTATTTTGGTTTATTGCCAATTATTGCTTTTTCACTATTACTGATTTTATTAAGAAAATATGTATCAAATCCATTAGAACAATTAAGACAATATGCCTATTATAATAATGATGTTCCAAAAGCTTTTAAAGTAAGAGAACTAGAATCTATTCGATACTCAATGGTTGATACTTTTTCTAGGTTAGAGTCTGAAAAAAAAGAGTTATATTTGATGGCAAGAACTGATTCGTTAAGTGGTTTATCAAATAGAAATTCCCTTAATGAATATCTTGAGAGATTAATATTAACTTCAAAAAGAAATAAAAAAGAGTTTGCTTTTTTATATTTAGATATTGACCATTTTAAAAGTATAAATGATTCTTTGGGTCATAATATTGGAGATGAACTTTTACAAAATATTTCGAAATTATTAAAAAGAATATTACGACCTAGTGATTTTATTGCAAGAATTGGTGGAGATGAATTTGTAATATTAATTCAAGATTATGGTTCATATTTAGAACTTTCTAACGTAATAAATAGAGTGCAAAAACAATTATCTAAAAATTGGGTTATTAAAACTAATCCTATTAATATAAGTTGTAGTATAGGTATTGCTTTTTATCCAAAAGATGGGAAAGATAGTGTATCTTTAATGAAAAATGCGGATATAGCTATGTATCAAGCCAAAAAATTAGGGCGAAATCAATATCACTTTTATACAGAAGAACTTAATGAAACTGTTCAAAACTCAATAAATTTAGATAAAGATATGAGGTTAGCTCTAAAGAATAATGAATATGAACTTTTTTATCAACCAAAAGTTGATTTAAATAATTCACAAATCATTGGTGTTGAAGCTTTGATTAGATGGATTAGCCCTAAAAAAGGTTTAATTGCACCTAATAATTTCATTCCTCTTGCAGAAGAAAATGGCTTTATTGAAGAATTAGGAGAATGGATAATTGATGCAGCTCTTGAACGATATGTTAAGTGGAGAGAAAAAGATATTGATATTTCTATTTCGATAAATATTTCTGCAAAACAACTTAGTAAACCTAATTTTGCAAAAAAATTTATCTCTAAACTAACAAAAAAAGGTATAAATCC
>JAQUIV010000070.1 GCA_028681275.1 Aliarcobacter sp. | reverse complement strand
TGTGACATTAATGGAGCATATAAATAACCACTTACAAATCTTGTAGCTAAACCTAAACATTTAACGGCTTCCATAAATAAAAAAGCAAAATCTCTACATGAACCTGAACCATAAGCCAAAGTCTGTTTTGCACTTTGAACACCTGCTTCTTCTCTTACTTTATATGTAAAATTTTCAAATATATAAGTTGTTAATTTTTGTAAAAGTGTGTATGTTTGAATTATTTCATTATACTTATAAATATTACATATCCAATTATTCAAAAGTGTTCGAGTTTCTTCATTTGGCAAAACCATATAAGATGAAAGAATAAAATTATCATTTGCAAGATATTTAAAAGGATAATTAATCGCATAATCAGATACTATAAAATTAAGTGGAGATTCATTATAGTGTTGAATAATTACTGTACTTTCAATAAAAAGTTGTTGGGTTGGAGTGTCAAAAGTAGCAACTGCAACAGAATTATCTTCCACATCTCTGTGCCAGAATATTTTTGCTTCAGGAGTACTTTTTAAAGCAAAAGACTCAATTCTAAGCTCATGGCTTTCCCTTGGTCTTAAAAGTAAGTTATGTAAGCCTAAAGTAACGCTACTTGAATAGTTATAATATGTTCGGTGGATAATCTTATAACGTTGCATATATTATCCTTAAATAATTTTTTTAGCTTCTTACCTTTTAAAGATCAATAACCATAGCTATTTCATCACAAATAGGAAAGTGTTTACATCTAATACAATCTGCCCAGATTTTGTGTTCAGGAATCTCTTCTTTTGAAATGACTCTAAATCCACAACTCTCAAAAAATCCTTGTTCGTAAGTTAATGATAAAAGTTGTTTAATTCCATACTCTTTGGCTTCTTTTATACAAGCCTCTACAAGTTTTTTACCTAGTTTTAAACCTCTAAAATCTTTTCCAACAACTAAACTTCGCACTTCGGCAAGTCTTGGAGAGTGAATATGAGTTGCTGTAAATCCAGCCATTTTCCCATCTACTTCAACTACTGTATAAGAACGAATTGTTGTTGCCATTTCATCTTCAGTTCTTAAAAGGATTTTCCCTTTATCAACTTCTTCTCTTACAATATCTTGCATTTTAGGAATATCAGCCACAGTTGGCTTATAAAATCTAATGTCCAAATAAGTATCCTGTAATTTTATTTTGTAAGTCTATCATACCCTTTTTTTTCAAATTTGATATAAAAATTCCATCTGGGTATTCTCTTTTTAATTTAGCCAAATCATTCATTTTTAATTTATCTATTTTAGTAAATGCTTGAATGATAATTTGATCACCTCTTTTAATTGTTCTTAAAAATTCATCAACATTTTTATCAATATCTAAAAGTGGATGTCTTGAATCAATTAAATGTACAAATATTTGTAAACATGGTCTTTGTTCCAAATAAGCTGTAAGATTTCTATTCCATTCAGCTTTTAAACTTTTTGCAACTTTTGCATATCCAAAACCAGGTAAATCTACAAATCTTGCATATAAATATGGTAACTCTTCATTATCTGTTTTAAACTTAATCTCAAAATAGTTTATAAGTTGCGTTTTCCCAGGTGTTGAAGAAGATTTTGCTAAACCTTTTCTGTTTGTTAAAGTATTTAAAAGTGAAGATTTTCCAACATTTGATCTTCCTAAAAATGCAACTTCTGCTCTATCAGGACTTGGTGAATCCATAATTCCTTGTGCAGATTGTAAAAAAGCTGCTTCTGTTATTTTCATTTAGTTGTTCCTTTATCTTGTCCACGGTCAACATTTATTATAAATCTAACTGGTTTTTGTTCGCTTCCTTTAACTCTTGCTTCACCACTTAATTGATTTACGTAAATTGTATCACCATAAACTTTTCTATCATCATTTTTTTCTTGTAAAAATCCATTTCCTATAATTGTATACTCTTCTTTTTCTGGGGAATAAATTACTTTATCACCATTCCCAATATAATGTTTATCAGTCGTTACTATTTCAAAATCTGCTTTACCTGTTGCTTCATATTTTAATGGTACTTTTTTGTTATCTTTATCAGTTGTAAAATAAACATCAACTTTATTTGCATTTAACTTATCTTGTCCCATTTTTATTTTTACATTTCCTGTAAATGTTGAAATTCCCTTTTTATCATCAGCTTGAAAATCTTGTGCATCAATTACTAAAGTTTCACTTTGAGCTAATAAAAGTGTAGAACAAATTAAAGTTCCTATTAAATATTTCATTTCTTTCCTTCTAATTTTTTTTAGTTACATCTATTTCAAAATGTGTATTTTTAGCTTTTACAAACTCATTATTTATATCCAAATAAACACTATTACCTTTAACAAAATGATTATTATAAATCGCATCAAAAGGTTTTGTATTTTGAGCTATTTTTTTTATATCATCATAAAAAAGCTCATTTGTATTTAACTTTATAAAATCATCCCTTGTATATTTTACATTATTTATTAAAGTATAATTATCACCTTTTTTTACAATTAAATCTGCTTTTAATTTTTCACTTTCAAAATTTTTAGTGTCATCTAAATTTTTTAGAAGAATATCTGCATTATACATTTCATCTCTATTTTTATATTTTATAGCATGAGTTGCAAATACTAGTCTATTTATACTATTTTCATCTATTGTGTACATAAGGGCATCTTCAAATACAACCAAAGGGGTATCTTTATTAACAAGAGTTTTTTTCAAATTTTCTACGGGAATAAAATAAGCCCCCAAAGATAAAAGTAAAAGAATAAAAGTAAAAAGTTTTATAGCCATGCTTTTAAAAATTCCTCTTCTAATCCATCTTCTTTAAAAATATACTCAAGCATTTCTCTCACTGCTCCATATCCACCTCTATTTTGACAAACAACATTTACAAACTCTTTTAAGTAGTGTGTTCCATTTGCAGGAGTAAATGAAAGCCCTACTTTTTTTAGCATATTATAATCATTTAAATCATCACCAATGGCAGCAACTTGACTCCAAGAAAGATTCTCTTCTTTTAAGATTTGCTCTAAAACTTCTTGTTTATTTTTTATTCCTTGATGAAGATGCGTAATATTTAACTCTTTTGCTCTTTTTTCAACAACAAAAGAATTTCTTCCAGTTATAATTGCAGCTTTTTTACCAAATTTTTTTGTCCAAACAGCTATTGCTAAACCATCAGCTACATCAAAAGATTTTGTCTCTTCTCCACTATTTGAATATGTAATTTTTCCATCTGTTAAAGTACCATCAACATCTAAAACAATAAGTTCAATCATAAAACACCTTTTGTACTTGGAATTCCTAATCTCTCATTTTTTACTAAAGCTCGTCTAAGTGCAACGGCAAATGCTTTAAAACTAGCTTCTAAAATATGATGTTTATTTCTTCCTCTATCACTTATAATGTGAACTGTTAATCCAGCATTCCCTGCAAGTGCATGGAAAAACTCTTCAACTAATTCAACATCAAAATCACCAACTTTTCCACTTACATTTACTTCATAAACTAAAAAAGGTCTATTTGATAAATCTAAGGCACAAGTAGTTGCTGCTTCATCCATAACAACCGTTGCATTTCCATATCTTTCAACTGCTTGAATAGGAAAAATTGCTTTTTTTAAAGCTTGTCCTAAAACTATTCCACAATCTTCAACTGTATGGTGAGCATCTATGTGTAAATCTCCCTCACAAGATAATTCAATATCAATTCCACTATGTTTTGATAAAGCTTCTAACATATGGTCAAAAAAACCAACACCTGTTTTTATATCTGATTTTCCGCAACCATTTATGTCTAACTTACATTTAATATCTGTTTCTTTTGTTTTTCTATTTATTTCTACCATTTTTATTTCCTAATTATTGATTATTAGGGCACTTCCTAAACCATTTGAACTTTTAAAACTTTGAGCTTTTTCATAAGAATCAAATCCACCAATAAATACTTTAAATAAAGTTTTTCCATTTGATAAAACTTTTCTTACATCAACTTTATTATTAGTAAATTTTACCTGATAATCTTGTTTTATTTTGTTTGCTCCACTTTCTTGACCAAAAGCACCAACTTGAACACTATATTTACCAGCAGATAAAACTTTATTACTGCTATTGCTTACATTTGTAATAGGTTTAGTTACTACTTTATTAATAACTGGTTTATTAACTTGTACTGGTACTTTTGTAGATGAAATAGAGTTCTCTTTTATCTCTAATGGTTCTAATGAATCAAGTTTCTCATTTTTTGAAACACTTTGTATCTCATCTTTTGGTAATTCAGAATAAGGTGCATCTCTATTTTCAATTTCGCCATTATATCCTAAAACAGTAAGTTTTACTTTAGCTGTCCCTTTTCCAATCATTTCAATTTCTCTTGCAGCTTTATTTGATAAATCAATAATTCTTCCTCTTACAAAAGGTCCTCTATCATTAATTCTTACAACTATTGATTTCCCATTTTCTAAATTATCAACTCTTACAACTGTATTCATAGGTAAAGTTTTATGAGCTGCTGTCATATCATACATATCATAAATTTCACCATTAGAAGTTTTTTTAGAGTGAAAATCTGGTCCATACCAAGAGGCAATTCCATCAAATTTATCTCCGATATTCGCAATAAAAGGATAATATTTTATACCAAATACACTATATGGTCTCATTGTGTATTTATGCATTTCTCTTGAATTGTTGATTTTAGAGTTTTTAGTATCTTTATAAAATTTATCAATATCAGAATCATAGGATTTTTGAGAACATCCAGTAAATAAAAAAATAGTTAATAATAGCCCTAATAACAGACTATTTCTAAAATTATTACTTATAAATTTCAATTTTCTCTCCTATTTTTAATGAATTTGATTTTTTATTATTATCACTTTTCAATTTTTTTAGATTTACATTATATTTTTTTGCAATTGATTCTAAAGTATCACCTTTTTTTACAGAATGCACAATTGATTTATTATTTTTAATTTCTTTTTTTACAACTTTATTACCTTTTTTATCTAAAGTTTTAATCTCTTTTTTATTTTCTACTACTTTTTTATCAACTACTTTATTTTCAATAACAGGAGGTTTAACCATAATCATTTTTTGATTATAAATATCTAATTTTTCTTGAGGAATATAAATATTATAAGTTTTAGAATCAATAGGAAGTACTTCTTTTTTTATATGTTTATTAATAGTTCTAAACTCATTATAATCCATACTTATTATATTTGCTAAAGACCTTAATTGTAAGCCTTTATGTGCTTTTACTTTTACTAATTTGTATCTAGCTTTATTATTAATGCTTTTAAATAAATTTCTTTCTGAAATCATAGAAAATGCAATTATTTTTTTTATGTAAGTAAGACTAGACTCTGAAATATATCTATTTTTCATATTGTTTTCAACTAAATAATCAAAACTATAAGATGATTTAAATTTATTTAAAACTTCATATAAATCATTAAAACCTTTTTTAGTTGCTCTATAATCACTAAGCATTCTTTTATAAGTTCTTATGGAATCACTATTATTCATTTCAGGATTTAATTCTAAATATCTATCTAAAGAAGCTCTAGCTACACCCTCAGCAACTGTACCCTCGCCACAATTGTAAGCCAAAAGAGCTAAATACCATTTATTAAATCTTTTGTAATATTTTTTTAAATATGAACCTGCAGCATCTGTTGATTTGATTAAATCTAATCTTTCATCAATAAATTCATCATTTCTTAATCCTAAATTTACTGCTGTTCCTGGCATAAATTGCCATAATCCACCTGGGCTATTTTTACCTCTTGTTTGATTTACGAAGCTTGATTCTAACATTGGAATAAAAAAAGCAGCATCAGGAAGATTTTCATTCTCAATTTCGCTTCTTACAATTTGAGCATTTAAAGATGATTTTCTTAGGATATTATTATAATAATTTATGTTTTCACTCGAAGAATACTCATTAAATGTACTTTGTAGAGATTTATTAGATAAAAATGAAGGCTCAATATCTAAATCTTTTAAAACTTTTAAATCAATATCATTTGTAACATTTGCAAAAAGAGTATTTACTAGAAAAAGTATTATTATGAAAAGTTTATTCAAAGAATCTCCATCTTCTTGATATGTATTAGATTATATCTAAGAAAGACTAGAAAACTCTTTAAACAATTTTTTAGCATTATTTGTAGTTAATTTTTGTATTTCTTCTTCGTTTATTTGTAGAAGTTCTGCCATTTTTTGGGCTACAAAAACCGTATAATAAGGTTCATTTCTTTCACCTCTATGAGGATGAGGAGTAAGATACGGAGCATCAGTTTCAATTAATAATTTATCTTTTGGAATTTTAGGAAGCACTTCTACTAATTTTTTTGCATTTTTAAAAGTAAGAACTCCACCTATTCCAAAATAAAAATTGTGTTCTGCAAGTGGTAATAAATGCTCACTTGCATTATAACAGTGTAAAACTCCACCAACTTCTTTAGCATTACAATCAACTAAAATTTGTCGTGAATCATTTGAAGCTTCTCTTATGTGAACAATCAAAGGTTTTTTTACTTTTTTAGCAAACTCTATTTGAGCTATAAAAACCTCTTTTTGTCTTTTTATATTCTCTTGCTTTTCAATTTCATCTTCTGGAAGTCTAAAATAATCCAAACCACACTCACCAATTGCAATACATTTTGGATGATTTACATATTTTTCCATAATAACTTCATCAAACTTATCTATATCATAAGGATGAATTCCAACTGCAAAATATACTTCATCATATTTTTCAGCCAATTTTACAGCTTGTGGTAAATCATCAAAATCTGCACCAGGGATTAAAAATCCCTTTACATTGTGAGTTATAGCATTTTGGATAACTTTGTCAATATCTTCGTAATATTGTTTGTTGTCTAAGTGACAATGAGTATCAATAATTATGATAAAAACCTTTTATTTACTAAATTTATAATATTGTTTATTTGTGAAATATCAGCATGTCTAATCCAAGCATCTATCCCAAAATTTTTGAAAGCTTCATAATCACTCTCATCATCAATAATAGCAATTGAAACAAATTTTTCTTTACAAACTTTTGTTTTATTCTCTTCAAACTCAAAAATTGAATCAATATCAATAATTACAATATCAGCATCTGTAGCTTCACCTGTTGTATGAAAATACTCAACTTTAAATTCAGGATTAAATAAAGACTCATCTATTTGACAAAATGTTACAATATTCATATTATTACTCCGTGTTTTTTATTAAAAATCATTCTAGCTAAAAAGTTATTAATTTATAAAATATATCTTGCTGTATCTATATTATCTACAATATCATCTAATTTATCTGCTACTAACTCTTTTGTTACTATTACTTTAGTACCTTTTTTTTCATCAGCTTCAAAAGATATATCTTCAATTACTTTTTCAATAACAGTGTGAAGTCTTCTTGCACCAATATCCTCTGTTTTTTCATTTGCAGTAACTGAATATTTCGCAAATGCTCTTATTGCTTCATCATCAAACTCTAACTCCACATCTTCAACAGCTAAAAGTGCTTTATATTGTCTAAGAAGTGAATTTTTAGTATTTGTTAAAATTTTATATAAAGCCTCTTCATCAAGTGATTCTAATTCAACTCTTAAAGGAAATCTTCCTTGAAGTTCAGGAATTAAATCACTAGGTTTTGACACATGAAACGCACCAGCTGCTATAAATAAAATGTGGTCAGTTTTTATTTGTCCAAATTTTGTTTGAACACTACTTCCCTCAACTATTGGAAGTAAATCCCTTTGAACACCCTCTTTTGATGGATCTTGCCCTTGAGCTTTTTTTCCAGAAGCAATTTTATCAATTTCATCTAAAAATATAATTCCACCATTTTCACATCTTTTAAGTGCTTCAATTTTTATAGCTTCTTGGTCAAGTAATCCCTCACTTGCCAATCCTCTTAATAAAATTTTTGCGTCTTTAATAAATACTTCTTTTTTAATAACATCTTTATTTAAGCCACCTAACATTTTATTTAGGCTTTCTTGCATTGAACTCATATCAAAAGGTAAAGAAGAATCAATTATTTCAATATGTGTTTTTTTAGGAACTTCTATCTCTATTTTTTTATCATCCAAAGAACCATCAAAAAGTTTTTTCTCCATAGTGTTATAAGTTTTAATAAATGACTCTTTTGCAGCATCACTTGCAGTTTCAGGAAGTGGAGGAACTAATTTTTCAATTATTCTTTTATTTACTTCTTCATCTATTTTGTCTTTGATTTTTTCTTCAAATTCACGAGTTACTAAATTTATTCCTTCGTAAACTAAATCTCTAATCATAGATTCAACATCACGACCAACGAATCCAACTTCAGTATATTTACTAGCTTCAACTTTTACAAAAGGTAAACCCATCATTTTTGCAAGTCGTCTTGCAATTTCTGTTTTACCAACTCCTGTATTTCCAATCATCAAAATATTTTTTGGCATTATCTCTTCTTGAAGATTTGGATCAACTCTCATTCTTCTATATCTATTTCTTAAAGCTAATGCAATAGTTTTTTTTGCGTTGTTTTGCCCAATAATATAATCATCTAAGTATGCAACAATTTGCTTTGGTGTCATATCCATACTTTTTTAATCCTCTATTTTTAATATTTTAATATTTTGATTAGTGTATATACAAAGTTCTCCTGCAATCATAAGTGATTCTCTAACTAACTCTTCTTCATCAAGATTTGAGTGTTTTACTAAAGCACGAGCTGCACTAATTGCAAAATTTCCACCACTTCCAATACTAGCAATTGCTCCATCTTCAGGTTCTACAACATCTCCTGTTCCAGAAAGAATAAAAATCTTCTCTTTATTTAAAACTATCATCATAGCTTCAAGACGTCTAAGAACTTTATCTTTTCTCCACTCTTTAGAAAATGCAATTACAGATTTTAATAAATCACCCTTACAAGCTTCTAAATGACTTTCAAACATATCAAATAAATTAAAAGCATCAGCTGTACTTCCTGCAAATCCTGCAAGAATTTGGTCCTTATAAAGTGTTCTTATTTTTGTGGCATTACCTTTTAAAATAGTATTTCCAAAAGTAACTTGACCATCACCACCAATTACAGCTTTATTTTTTCCTCTATATGCAAGTATCGTTGTAGCATCAAACATCTAATTATTCTCCGATTATATCAACTTTTAAAGTTGCATGAATTGAGTGACCTAATTTACAATCTACTTCATAAATACCAACTGATTTGAATTTTTTATCTACTGATATATTTTTTTTATCAATTTCAATTGAAAATTGACTATGTAAAGCTTCAGCTATCTCTTTATTTGTAACTGAACCTATTAAATGTCCATTTGCTCCTATCTTATGTTTGATTGTTAATTTTGTAGCGTTTAATTTTTCAGCTAACTCTTTTGCCACTGCTATCTCTTTTGCTTCGTTTTCAGCAGCTTTTTTTTGCTCTGCTTTATATCTATTTAATACTTCTGTTGTTGCATGTAAAGCTAAACCTTTACCAATTAAAAAATTTTTTCCATATCCATCTGCAACTTCTTTTAGCTCTCCAGCTTTTCCTAAAGTTTTAACATCTTTAATTAATAATACTTTCATAATAACTCCATTCTATTTAATTAATTTTATTTTACTATATTTTTTTTAAACCCTTATAAAGAGAAAAATCAAATATTTTATGCTTGTTTTAGATTTATTTTTATCTTTCTTTTTTTAACATAGTTAT
>JAQUIV010000006.1 GCA_028681275.1 Aliarcobacter sp. | reverse complement strand
AGTGAATAACACACATTATGTGGGAATACACTACCCTCTTTTGGGTCTTCTTTATTTAATCTTTTTCCTATTTGTTCACCCAAAATAATTCCGCAAGAGTGAGCCATTTGAGCACTTTTTGGGAATGGATATTCACCTAAAACATCTCCAACTAAATAAACATTATCATCATTTAAACTTCTAAATGTTGGTGCTTTTACTCTTCCCCAACCCTCAGCTGTTAATTCTAAACCACTCTCAAGTAAAAGTTTTGAAGCTTTGTTACTTGGAATTATGTTTGCATCATCAAAAACTAAACTCTCTTTTGTTGTCTCTTGTTCTTTTGCATCAAATTTATCAAAGAAAATCGTTTTTTTATCCAAATCAATTTTTGTGATATTACTATTTGGTCTATATTCAATATAATCTTTGTATAAAGTATCATAAGCCTCTAAAAAACCTTTTGCTTTTGCAGCTGGTTTTTCCCTTGGATCAAGAATTACAACTTTAGCATCTAATTTTTTTGTTTTGAAATAATCAGCTATTAAAGCAGCTCTTTCATAAGGAGCAGGTGGACATCTATATGTTCCTTTTGGAACTGTAATTACAAAAGTTCCACCTTTGAATTTTTCAATATTTTTTTTCAAAGATAACTGTTCAAATCCACCACTATAACTTGCTGGGAATTTTGTATAAACTTTTTTTGCTTCTTCATCATTTAAACCAAAAGTTGAATAATCATATTCAATCCCAGTTGCAAGAACCAATAAAGAATATTCATAACTATCAGTTAAAGTTGTAATAACTTTTCTTTTTCTATCTATTGAAATTACTTTGTCATTTACAATATCAAAATCATATTTTGAAGCTGGTTCAAGTGGTGAAAAAATGAGATTTTCATAATTCACATTTGGAACTGCTCCAAACCAAAGATTACTATATGGGCAAGAAGCAAATATATTTTTTGGTTCAAATACTATAACTTGAGCCTTTTTATTATGTAATCTAATATTTTTAGCAACTGTTAAACCAGCATATCCACCACCAATGATAATAACTCTATCTTTGTTATTCAAAGGTTTTGAAAGAGCTAACTCTTTTGTAACAACTGCTTCATTTTTTGAAGTAGTTGTTGTAGTTGTTGCACCAAAAACTGTCGTAGCAGTCACTAATGTACCGAATTTTAGCAAATCTCTTCTATTCATAATTATCTCTCCCTAAAATGACTATATTTAAACTCTTTAATTTTAGCCACTAAAAAGTCAATTTCTTCTTTTGTGTTATATTAAAAAATAAGACTCACCTTATTTCCTTTAAACTAATTTTCTATTTAGAATAAATAGTATCGAATGTTCCACCATCATCAAAGTGTGTTTTTTGAGCTGTTTGCCAATCAACAAATACATCATTGATTTTTACTAATTCAAGGTTTTTAAATCTTGCAATATCTTCTTTATCAGCTAGTTCTGGTTTATATGGTCTATAATAGTTTTTAGCTGCTAATTTTTGACCCTCTGGTGAATATAATGCTTCTAAATATGCTTTAGATACATCTAAAGTTCCATGTTTTTTTGCATTTTCTTCCACAACTGCAACTGGTGGTTCTGCTAAAATTGATACAGATGGAGTTACAATTTCATATTCACCTTTTCCTAACTCATTAAGTGCTAAATAAGCCTCATTTTCCCAAGCAAGTAAAACATCTCCAATTTGTCTTTGAACAAATGTATTTGTTGAACCTCTTGCTCCTGAGTCAAGAACTGGAACATTTTTAAATAATTTTTTTACAAACTCTAAAGCTTTTGCATCTGCTGCTTTAAATTTGTCTGAGTTTCTATCAATTTTTGTTAAATCTCTTAAATCTTGTTTAAGTGAATATGCATAAGCTGCTAAATAATTCCATCTAGCACCACCTGATGTTTTTGGATTTGGAGTAATAACTTCAACACCCTCTTTTACTAAATCATTCCAATCTTTAATCCCTTTTGGATTTCCTTTTCTAACTAAAAATACGATAGTTGAAGTATATGGTGATGAATTATTTGCTAATTTTTTTTGCCAATCAGGTGCAAACAGTTTTGCTTTTTCAGTAATTACATCAATATCATAAGCTAAAGCTAAAGTAACAACATCTGCACCTAATCCATCGATTACTGCTCGTGCTTGTTTTCCAGAACCACCATGTGATTGTTTTACAGTTACTTCTTGACCTGTTTTATTTTTCCAATATGTTGCAAATGATTTGTTGTATGCTTCATATAACTCTCTTGTTGGGTCATAAGATACATTTAATAAGTCTACTGATTTTTTTGCTGCTTCTGCTTTTGAATCATAACTATCTGCTGAGAAACCTACTGCTGGAACTAATAATGCTGCTAAAACTAAACTTTTAAATACTTTTTTCATTTTATTTTCTCTTTCTTTTTTATTTAATATACACTAAGTGTGTGATAATTTAAAGATTTAAAAAAATCTCACCTTTTTTCTTTTTTCCAATTAATACAACTTTTTACACATGTCGCACATCATTTGAAATCCTTCTTATTTGATATGTACAAAATAGGTTTTTATTTATCACCTACTAAATTGGTGAAATTATAATAGCATTTTTTTATTTGTCAAGAGATTTGTAAAAAAATTTTTGATTGCTTTTAATTATTTTAGAATAAAGCCCTATAAATGGGCTTTTTATTTAAGTAGTTTTTTTGGTTAATATACACAAGATTAGTAGAAATTGAACTATTTTTATTGATTATAAATGACTAATTTAAGTATTAAATACCTAAACCACCTATAAACTCTTCTTTAAATATATCATCTTTTGTTATTGGTTCTTGTGATAAACAAGAGGCAATTGTTGTTCTATCGAGAATTTGTGCAGTTAAATTTCTAATATTTAAAAACACCCTTCTAAAATAACATTTCCCCTCTTGACTACATGGCTCATAACTAGAAACTGATACACAAGAAATCATAGCTATCATACCTTCAAAGTATCTAATAACTTCACCTAAAGTAATCTCATGTGAACCTCTTGCTAGTGCATATCCACCATATCTTCCAGGAATACTTCTAACCCAACCTGCTTTGTTCATTTCAAGCATAATATTTTCAAGAAATCTTCTTGGTACATCTGTATTTTCAGATAATTCTCTAATTGAGATAGAACCCTCTTTTAACTCTGCAATTGCAAATAAAGCTCTTAATGCATAATCTGTTTTTTTTGAAATTTTCATAATTATCACCTATTAAATTGGTAGGATTGTAAGATTTTTTTATTCACATGTCAAGTAGTTTTATTAATCTTACATGAGCCTATTAAAAAATAGGCTCTAGTAAAATTAATTTACGCTTTTACCAGGTTTTTTAATATCAATATTTGATACTGTACCATCTTCTCTTACTAAGAATTCTACTCTTGTGCCAGCAGGTAAATCATTTTTTATGTATGTTTTATAAAGTCTTCCATTATCTGATCTAATAGTTACTTCATAAGCTTCTACTTCATTGTTATTAGCCATTTTTCCACCAGCAAATCCTGCTAATGCTCCAACTCCAGCTCCTATTAATCCACCAACAGCAGCATTTTTCCCACCTTTTGCACTTCCAATTAATGCTCCACCAGCAGCACCAATTCCAGCACCAGCTAAAGTTGTGTTCATTGAACCTTCGTCAATTAATACTTTTTGAGAAGATTGAATAGTTCCAACTTCAAAAACTTGTTTTATTGTTGCACTAGAAGATGGATTAACACCTAATCCAGAGTTTGTACAACCAGTTAATAATAATGTTGCTGATAATAAAGAGATAGTTAATATTTTTTTCATTTTGTTTTTCCTTACTTTTAAACTTAATTATTTTCTACTAAATCTTGTAAAAATTTAATAGTCATTCTAACACCTGTTCCACTTGCTCCATGTGGATTATATCCCCAAGGTTTTTCTACAAAGGCAGGTCCTGCAATATCGAAATGTATCCATTTTTCTTTATTTTCATCGCTAATAAAGTTATCTAAAAACATTCCAGCTGTGATTGCTCCACCGTATCTTGTATTCGCAATATTACAAATGTCTGCTATTTCTGATTTAATAGCTTTTTTTAGGAATCTATTAAAATCTAAAGTTGTTGCATATTCACCTGATCTTAAAGCAGCTAAAACAGCATTTCTTTTTAAAATTTCATTATTTCCCATGATTCCTGTTGTATATTCACCAACTCCAACTACACAAGCACCAGTTAGTGTCGCATAATCAAAAATATAATCAATATCTTTAATTTCATCTTGAGCATAAGATAAACAATCAGCAAGAACAAGTCTTCCTTCTGCATCTGTATTTCTGATTTCAATAGTTTTACCATTTTTTGCTTTTAAAACATCATCAGGTTTATATGCATTTCCACCAATCATATTTTCAACAGCACCAACAATAGCGTGAACTTCAAAAGGTAATTCTAATTTTGCAATTGCCCAAATAGTTGACATTACTGCACAACCACCTGATTTATCAGCTTTCATTGTTACCATAAAATCAGCAGGTTTTAAAGATAGTCCCCCTGAATCATAAGTTAAACCTTTTCCAACTAAAACAATTTTTGCTTGTGGATTTTGAGGTTTATATGTTAAATGAATAAGTTTTGATTCATGAACAGAAGCTCGTCCAACGCTAAGCATTGCATTCATTCCATTCTCTTTTAAGAATTTTTCACCTTGAATTTTTACTTCAATATCCACATCTTTTGCAAGTCTTTTTGCAGTTTTTGCCATAATTTCTGGATAAAAATCAGCAGGTGGAGTATTTACCATATTTCTTGTTTTATTTACGGCTTTTGAGATAATTTTTGATTCTCTTAATATCTCTTCTAATTTCTCACTTTTAGTCGATACTAAAATTTGAAGTTCAATTTTCTTTTTATCTTTTTCCGATTTATAAGTAGTAAATTTATATTCACCAAGTAATGCACCCTCAATTAAAGCTTTAAAATTACTCTCTAATTTTTCAATTAATTCGATTTTTGCACTTGTAAATTTTGTTGTTTGAAGTTTTTTAATTGCTGTTGCACTTGCAATTGCAACTGAGTCATAATTGTCTTCTTCATAACCTACATAAATTTTTTTCGATTCTGCTAATAAAACACAAGCTTCATCTTTTGCTTTAAATTCTAATGTTTCTAAAAGTTCTTTATGAGCTGTCATTTCAATATTTTTTACAAAAATAATTTCAACTTCTGCACTACTTTGTTCTATACCTTTTTCAAGTAAATTAATTTTCATTTGTCATCCTTCTTTCTACTTTTTGTGTAGCTTTATTAAAATAATATATTATTGTTCCACCAAAAATCACAACAATAGGAATTGCTAAATACCAATGTTCCTTTGCCCAATGTAAAACAACTAAAATTTCATTTCCAAAATACCAAACAGGTACAATAGTAATTGCTGCCCAACACCATGCTGAAATTAGATTGATAAAAGCAAACATTTTTGCATCATATCTTGTTAATCCAATAGAAATTGGTATTACAGTTCTCATTCCATACATATATCTTTGAACAAAAATAATTGGCCAACCATGTTTTTTTAGAAGTAAATGTGCTAATGCAAACTTTCTTCTTTGACCTTTAAATTTTTTATGAACATAAGCTTTGTTAAATCTTCCAATATAAAAATAGACTTGGTCACCTGCAAAACCACCAAGACCTGCTACAAATATTGCAAGATACAAATTCATATCACCCGTATGAGATAATAATCCAGCCATTACAAGACCAGCTTCACCCTCTAACATTCCCCATGCAAAAAGTATAATATAACCATATTTTCTAAGTAAATAAACAAATTTTTCTTCAAAACCATCAACTGGAGCTTGATATAAGTTATATGCTAAAAAAGCCAGAAATAGAGTTAATATAACTGCAAGTATTTTTCCAAAATGGGGTTGAATTTTTCTAAAAAGCTCTTTCACAATATCCCTTAATTATTCAAAATTTAATAAACTCTTCGCTTGTACCATATCTTTATCACCTCGACCTGATAAATTTATAATAACTATTTTATCTTTGAATTTCTCTTTTGCTTTTTTCAAATATGCAATTGCATGTGATGATTCAAAAGCTGGAATAATTCCCTCTCGTCGACTTAACCATACAAAAGCATCTAAAGCTTCTTTATCTGTAATTGAGTCATAAGAAACAGTTTTGTTATCTTTATGAAATGCATGTTCAGGTCCAATTCCTGGATAATCAAGTCCTGCACTAAATGAGTGTGCTTCAATTATTTGTCCATCTTCATCTTGAAGTAAATATGAACATTGACCATGTAAAACACCTGGACTTCCTTTTTCTAAAGAACATCCATGTTTATCAGTATCAAGTCCTAAACCACCAGCTTCAATACCAATACACTCAACTTCTTTATCTTCTAAAAAGTGAGAAAACATACCAATAGCATTTGATCCACCACCAATACATGCAACCACATAATCAGGTAATCTACCCTCTTTTTCTAAGATTTGTTTTCTAGCTTCATAACCAATAACAGCTTGGAAATCTCGCACCATCATAGGATATGGATGAGGACCTGCTACTGTTCCAATTATATAAAATGTATCTCTAGCATTTGTAACCCAGTATCTAATTGCATCATTCATTGCATCTTTTAAAGTTTTACTTCCACTTTGAACAGCAATTACTTTTGCTCCTAAAAGTTTCATTCTAAATACATTTAATTCTTGTCTTTCAACATCTTTTGCACCCATAAAAATAGTACATTCAAGTCCCATAAGAGCAGCAATTGTTGCCGTTGCAACACCATGTTGCCCAGCCCCAGTTTCTGCAATTACCTTTGTTTTTCCAAGTTTTTTTGCAAGTAATCCTTGAGCAATTACATTATTTACTTTATGAGCACCCGTATGATTTAAATCTTCTCTTTTTAAATAAACTTTTGCACCTATTTCATCACTTATATTTTTTGCAAAATATAAAGGATTTTCTCGTCCAACATAATCTTTTAATAGATAATTTACTTCAGCCCAGAATTCTTTATCAAATCTATATTTTTTATATTCAGCTTCTAACTCTTTTAAAATTGGCATTAAAGTTTCAGGAACATATTGTCCACCAAAAATACCAAATTGACCCTTTTCATCAGGGTCAAAAATACTTGGTTTTGGAATATAATTACTCATTTATTTCTCTTTTTATTAAATTTCTAACACTGAATAAACAGGCGTTACTTCTCTTAGTTTTTTCGCACCATCTAAAATCTGAATATTCATTAAAAAACATACTTCTACTAAATTTACTTCTAATTTTTTAATTAATGTAGCTGCTGCGTTAGCTGTTCCACCACTTACAACAATATCATCAATCAATAAAACATTTACATTTTTTTGATTATTAAAAGCATCTAAATGAAGTTCAACTTCATCAAAACCATATTCAAGTTCATATTTTTCACATACTGTTGTACTTGGAAGTTTTCCTTTTTTTCTAACAGGAACAAATCCAACACCTAATCTATCAGCAAGTGCAGCCCCAAAAATAAACCCTCTTGAGTCAATTCCTGCAACATAATCTAAATTATAAGATTTATATCTTTCTTCTAAATGATTCATCAAAAGTTTAAATGCTTCTTTATTATTTAATAAAGTTGTAATATCTTTAAAAACTATTCCAGGTTTTGGAAAATCATTAATACTTCTTATTGAATCTAATAATATTTTTTTATCATTTTCAGTTAACATCTTATTTCCACTCAATCAAAATCCTTTTAAAATCATTACTTTGTGAAAAGCTTTTTATTCTATCTAAATATTTATTATGATTTTATGATGTTTCTCAAATATTTAAGAATCTATTAAATATAATATATTTTATTATTTAAAGGTATTTTATGAGACTTTTAATCCTTATTTTTTTATATCTAAATCTATATTCCTATGAACTTCAAAAAGCAAAAATCTACGATAAATCAAAACACAATATTACAAATTGGTACATGAGTGAAAAACTAGATGGAATAAGAGCTTATTGGAATGGCAAAGAGTTTATAAGTAAAAATGGAAATAAAATTTATGCTCCGTTTTGGTTTACAAAAGATTTCCCAGCTTTTGAACTTGATGGTGAATTATGGAGTAAAAGGGAAGATTTTGAGAACATTCAAAACATAGTTTTAGATGAAACTCCAACAACAAAATGGAATGAAATTACCTACAATATATTTGAAGTACCAAATACAGATGGTAACTTTAATAAAAGATTAGAAAAAATAAAACTTTGGCTAGAAAAAAATCCTAATAAATTTATAAAAATAATTCCTCAAAAAATTTGTAAAAATGAATCTGATTTAGATAATTATTTAAAAGAGTTAATAGCTAAAAAAGCAGAGGGAATCATACTAAAAAATCCTAATTTAGACTACTTTACAGGAAGAAATGAAAATATTTTAAAGGTAAAAAAATTTTATGATGAAGAGGGGTTAGTAATTGCTTTAAATTACTCAAAAGAGGGAAAGTTTAAAAGTCTAAAACTCAAACTAGAAAATGGAATAATTTTTAATTTAGGTGGTGGTTTTTCAAATATGCAAAAAGAAAATCCACCAAAAATTGGAGATATTGTAACTTTTAAATATTATGATTTAACAAAAAATAATAAACCAAAATTTGCCTCTTTTTTGAGAATAAGAAAAAAAGAGTAATTTTAATAAAGCTCATAAGATGTTGTAAGTAAACCTGCATC
Source organism: Aliarcobacter sp. (assembly GCA_028681275.1). Taxonomy (GTDB): domain Bacteria; phylum Campylobacterota; class Campylobacteria; order Campylobacterales; family Arcobacteraceae; genus Aliarcobacter. Next base: position 29,802 of record JAQUIV010000006.1, on the reverse strand, counting down.
TTGGATTTTTTTACAAATAGTTGTTGTTTTTGTTGTATCAACTGTTAATTCTATTGATTTTACATTATTTGTTGTTTTTACTTCAAGAGTTAAACAAGAATTTTTATCTGTTAATTTTGTGTCTGTTGCTGTCCAATTTGTATTATTTACTGTCACAGCGTCACTGATTTTATCAATTTTTTGATTTAATAAATAATAACTTTGTATCGAAGAAACTGCTGTATTTACATCTCTTTTTATAGTTGAAACTAAAGCTGAATCTTTTGTATCAATATACTTTGGAATTGCAAAAGATGCAACAATCCCTAAAATTACAATGGCAAAAATAAGTTCTAAAAGTGAAAATGCAGATTTCATAATAATCCTTAAAAAATAATTTTAAAGATTATATGTGTTTGTTTCTTAAAATAATATAATTTATTATTTAAAAAATATCAGGAATATCTATACTCGTCTCTTTTTGTGTATCGGCAACTGTTTCAAATATCATTTCAATAGGTGCGTGATTATGGTCATTTTCTTTATCAACAAATCTAGTAAGTGCTTTTTGGAAATTAAGTTTTACTGTTCCAATTGGTCCATTTCTTTGTTTTCCAATGATTATTTCAGCCTCTTCTTCTGGTTTATTTACAAATTTTGATTTGTAATCTTCACCTTTATCTTTAGCTTCTTTCTCTTTTCTTGCTTCATCTCTCTCTTTATAAACATCATCCCTATAAACAAACATGATAATATCGGCATCTTGCTCAATTGCTCCAGATTCTCTTAAATCTGATAACATTGGTCTTTTATCTGGTCTATTTTCAAGTCCCCTATTTAGCTGAGAAAGGGCAATAATAGGAATTTTCATCTCCCTAGCAAGCATTTTTAAACCCCTTGAAATATCCGAAACCTCTTGGTGTCTATCTTTATTTCCAGTCCCTTGCATAAGTTGAAGATAATCGATAATTACAAGTTTTATATTATTTGCTTCATTTTGAGCAAGTTTTCTCACCCTTGCTCTAAGCTGATTAATATTTACACTTCCCCCATCATCAACAAAAAGTTTTTTAGTATTTAAGTCATCAAAAGCACCACTTAAATTTGTCCATTGTTGGTCATCCATATCACCTTTTCTAAGGTTTTGTAATGGAATAGAAGTTTTTGCAGATAACATCCTTAACATCAACTGTTCAGCTGGCATCTCTAGAGAGAAAAAAATCACGCCTTTTCCAGCTTCAACATTTTTTAAAGCCATATTTAAAACAAGTGCAGTTTTTCCCATCGCAGGACGGGCAGCAATAATAATTAAATCCCCTGCATTAAAACCTGTTGTTCTTCTATCAAGGGCTTCAAATCCCGTTGTTTCACCAATTAGATGTTTATTCCCCATCTTTTTCATTTTTTCAATATATGAAAGAGTATCGTGGGTAACAACATGCATATCTTTTAATTCAGAAGTTGCAGAATCTGTTGAGATTTTATAAAGTTCCCCTTGAATAGTATCAAGGGCTTCATTTGCACTTACTTCTTCTTCAATAGCAACTTTTTTTATAGTTGTTGCAAGTGTTGCTAACTCTCTTTTAACAGAGCCATCTTTAATTTCTCTTACATACGCTAAAGTATTTGTAATTGGATTAGCTGATAAAATTTCAAGTAAAATAGAGTCATCAACATCTTTTGAATCAACTCTTTTTCGTATAAACTCTTCATCAATTGGCATATCATCGCCATGAAGTTTTACCATTACTTCAAATATTTTTTTATGGGCTGGTAAATAGAAATCTTTTGGTTTTAAAACACCTAAAACATCTTCAAGTTCTTCCGGATTAAATAAAATAGAACTTAATACAGCTCTTTCTATGTTTATACTATATACGCTATCCATTATTTTCTTTTTTCTGCTTCGATTTCAACTTCTTCAATAAATTTATTTATCAAAGCATCTCCTGAAAGTTTTGCAATAATTTCACCTTTTTTCATTACAAGTCCACTTCCTTTTCCAAAAGCAATTGCAACATCAGCAGATTTTGCTTCACCAATTGCATTTACAACACATCCCATAACTGAAACATCTAGTGGAGTTTTTATATGTTTTGTTCTTTTTTCTATTTCACTAACAGCACTTACTAAATCAGCTTCAATTCTTCCACAAGTTGGACATGAAACAATATTTAATCCGTCTTTTGCAATTCCAACATCTTTAAGTATTGCTCGCCCTACTTTTATCTCTTCTTCAAGTTCACCAGTCATTGAAACTCTTAAAGTATCACCAATTCCATCAAGTAATAAAGCTCCTAAAGCAATAGAAGATTTGATTGTTGAGTGAAACTGTGTTCCTGCTTCTGTAACACCTAAATGAAAAGCATAGTTATTCATAGGTCTTAATTTTCTATAAGCTTCAACTGTTCTTTGAACATCACTAGCTTTTAGAGAAACTTTTAAATTTGTAAAACCTAAATCTTCAAGATATTTGATATTGTAATCAGCACTTGCAACCATTCCCTCTGGTGTTTGTCCATATCTATCTTCAAACTGCTTTTCAAGTGAACCAGAATTTACTCCAATTCTAATTGGTATATTTCTTTCAGTACAAGCCTTTACTACTTCTTGAACTCTTTTTTTATCACCAATATTTCCTGGATTAATTCTAATACAATCTACAACTTCAGCAGCAATTAAAGCTAATTTATGGTGAAAATGAATATCTGCTACAAGTGGTAATTGAACTTGAGATTTAATCTCTTTTAATGCCAATGCTGCTTCCATATTTGGAACAGCAACTCTTACTATATCAGCTCCAGCAAAATGTAATCTTGTAATTTGTTCTACTGTTGCTTTAACATCTGATGTTTTTGTAAATGTCATTGATTGTACAGGAATTGGTGCATCACCACCAATTGGTACGTTTCCGACGAATATTTGTTTAGTTGGGTATCTTTTTATCATGGTGTGATTTTATCACAAATTTATTAATTCTAAATGAAAACATTAATCAAAAGAAAAGTTACATTTTAATATGATAAACTCTTATAAATCTACTAAAAGTTAATATCTATGTATTCAAAAAAAAATACTCGTATCACTATTTTTTCATTTTTAATCTTAGCTATTTTTATAATAGTAGGAACTTATTATTACATTTCAAATAAACAACAGAATTTATTAAATTCTATCTATAATTCTACAAATACAAACATCATAAAACTAACTGAAAACTTTTTAGAAAATAAAAAAAATACTACTTTATCAATAGCTTTATCTTTATCAAAAGAGAACAAATTATTTGAATATATGAACTCTCAAGAATATGACAAATTTGAATATACAAAACTTACAGAACAAATAAAACAGAATACTAAATTTAAAAATATTTGGATTCAAATAGTTGATAAAGAAGGAAATAGCGTATATCGTTCATGGACAGATAAAAAAGGAGATAATTTACTTTTTAGAAAAGATTTGAAAAAATTTATTGAAAATAGAGATATTTCAACTTCTATTGGTGTTGGATTATTTTCAATGACAATAAAAGCAAGAGCTCCAATTTTTGATACAGATAACAATTTTTTAGGTGCTATTGAAGTTATTTCACACTTTAATTCTATTGCTAATGACTTAAAAGAAAATAATATTGATTCAATAGTAGTAACAGACAAAAAATATAAAGAAAGAATAAAATTTCCTCATACAAATACATTTATTAATGATTATTACATAGCAAATATAAATGCAAATAAGGATTTAATAGACTATTTACAAGAAAATCGCATTGAAAAATATTTGGAAATAGATGGTTATATTATTGAAAATGACCATTTAATATCAACTTACAATCTTTATAATGAAAGAAATGAAAAATTAGGTTATATTTTAAATTTTGTAAAACTAAAAGATATTGATGTACAAATGGTTAAATCTTTTAAAGTTCAAATCATTATGATTTCAGTAATTGCCTTAATCATAATATTTTTCTCTTTTTTAATCTATTTATATACAAGTTATTTAAGACAATTAAAAATTCAAGAGAATAAAAAACAATCCATTTTGGATTCTCAACAAAATATAATTGTAATTACAAATGGAACAAATATAATTGATGCAAACCAAAGACTTTATGAATTTTTTAAAGATGTATCAACTCTTGAACAATTCAAAAATAAATATATTTGTATATGTAAAACTTTTTTAAATATGGATGATGAAAATTATATTATTGACAAATATTATAATGGAAGAAATTGGGCAGAATATGTTCTTAACAATCAAGATAAAAATTTTAGAGTAGCTATAAAAAATATGGAAAATGAGATAAATCATTTTTCTGTAAAATGCTCAAAAATTAAAGATGAAAATTTTATCATTGCAACCTTTACAGATATAACCCAAGAAATATTTAGAATTGAAGAGAATAAAGAAAAAGATAGAATACTTTTTCAACAATCAAAAATTGCAGCAATTACAGATATATTAAAAAATATAGCCCATCATTGGAGACAACCTTTAAGTGTAATTAGTACAATAACAAGTGGAATGAAACTTCAAAAAGAGCTAGATATCCTTGATGATAAAAACTTTAATGAATCATGTGATGCCATAATAAATAATACAACTAAACTATCAGATACGATAGAAGATTTCACAATTTTCTTTAATAATGATGAAAAAATAACTAGATTTTCACTAATAGAAACATTAGAAAATACAAAAAAAATTATGGATTCTACTTTTGAAAAAGAGTATATACAATGTTCTTTTACCTATGATAATGATTTTATTTTGAATGCTAACAAAAATGATTTTTCACAAGCTATATTAAATATTTTAGATAATTCAATACATGCCTTGATAACTAATCAAAATCAAGATGATAGATTTATATTTATTGAGTTTAAAAACAATATTTTACAAATAAGAGATTCTGGAAATGGAATTGATGAAAACATAATTTCAAAAATATTCGAACCATATTTTACAACTAAACATCAATCTTTTGGTGTAGGACTAGGGTTATATATGGTAAATGAATTTTTTGTTAAAAATTTAGGTTACAAAATTGATATTCAAAATGTAACTTATACCTATAAAAACAAAAATTATATTGGTACTAACTTTATTATAGATTTTAATTAAACTTCTATTTTGCAAAGATTGGATACAATGCACGAATTATAAGAAAAGGGGCATTATGCAAGATTTTTCTATTTTTGATTTAATAATTATATCAATTACTCTAATATTGGGACTAAAAGGTCTTTTTAGAGGATTAATAAAAGAAATATTTGGAATTATTGGAATTATTGGAGCAATTTTTGTAGCTTCAAGAATTTCAAAAGATGCAGGAGATGCAATTGCTCCAATTTTAGCAATTCAAAGTGAAGCGACTATAAAACTAATTGGTTTTGTTGTTGCATTAGTTGGGTTTTGGTTAATTGTTTACACTCTTGGTGTGATTATTAGTAAAATTTTTTCAGCAAGTGGTTTAGGTGCAGTAGATAGAATTTTTGGATTTGTATTTGGAGCTTCAAAAATATTTTTAATATTTTCAGTAATTGCTTATTCTCTTTATCAAGTACAATCTTTCAAAAAAGTGATGGATGAAAAATTTGCAACTTCATTTGTAATGCCTCATTTAATAAGTGTTGGTTCATACATAATCAAACTTGATACTACTTCAATTACTAATAGTGTTGATAAAGTTGTAGATACAACAAAAGCTTCTGAAATTATTGATGACACAAAAAACAATATTAAACAAGGTATTGAATCAACAACAGAAAGTGTAAAAGAAACTGTTAAAGAAGAGATAGTTAATAATATTGAGAAAAAGATTGAAGAAACTAAAACTACAACTCAAGAACAAGTAGATACAACTAAAGAAAAATTAAAAAGTATCGCTAATAAACCAGAAAATTAATAAAGGGATTTAATATTGTTTGAAAATAAATATATACAACAAAGAATTGAAAAAGCTGACAAATTAAGAGAAGTAGGAATAAACCCTTACTCAAATGAAAGTGCAAGAAATACTACTATTGCAAAATATTTAAATGTAAATAGTGATATTTTTAATTTAGAAGAAAAAAGAGATGAAAAAAGAAATTATATTGTTGCTGGAAGAATTAAACTTTTCAGATTAATGGGAAAAGCATCTTTCATAAAAATTGAAGATGAAAGTGGTATGTTACAAGTTTATGTGGCAAGAGACAATTTACCTGAAAATTTTTATAATGACATTTTCAAAAAAAATATTGAAGTTGGTGATATTGTAGAAGTAAGTGGTTATCCATTTGTAACTGGACATGGTGAACTTTCACTTCATGCGGATGATTTAAAAATACTTACAAAAGCAATTTCTCCACTTCCTGAAAAATATCATGGTATTCAAGATAAAGAGTTAAGATATAGACAAAGATATTTAGATTTAATTATGAATTCTGAAGTGAGAAAAACTTTCCACATTAGAAGTAAAGTAATTTCATTAACTAGAAGATTCTTTGAAAACAAAGGTTTCCTAGAAGTAGAAACTCCAATGATGCATCCAATTGCAGGTGGAGCTAATGCTAAACCGTTTATTACTCACCATAATGCTTTAGGAATTGATAGATTTTTAAGAATCGCACCTGAATTATATTTAAAAAGATTAATTGTTGGTGGATTTGAAGCTGTATTTGAAATCAATAGAAACTTTAGAAATGAAGGAATGGATGCAACACATAATCCTGAGTTCACATCTATTGAGTTTTATTGGGCATACAAAACTTATAAAGATTTGATTGTTTTAACAAAAGAGTATTTTGAATATTTATTTGAACATTTAGAATTACCAACTCTTTTACCTTATGGTAATTTAACAATTGATTTTAATAAATTTACTGAAATTCCATTAATTCAATCTTTATATGAAATTGGTGGTGTTCCAAAAGATATAGTTGAAGATAAAGATAAAATCATTGCATTTATGAAAGAGAAAAAATTAGATGTAAATGAGAAAATGAATATTGGACAACTTCAAGGTGAATTATTTGATGAGTATGTTGAAGCAAAACTTATCAATCCAACGTTTATTACTGAATATCCAGTTGAAATCTCACCTCTTGCAAGAAGAAATGATGAAAAACCTCATTTAACAGATAGATTTGAGTTATTTATTGCAGGAAAAGAGATTGCAAATGCATTTAGTGAGTTAAATGACCCTCTTGATCAATTAGAGAGATTTGAAGGTCAAATGGCAGCAAAAGATAGCGGTGATGATGAAGCACATGAAATGGATGAAGACTTTGTAAATGCTTTATCTTATGGAATGGCTCCAACAGCAGGTCAAGGTATTGGAATTGATAGATTAGTAATGATGCTTACAAATGAACACTCAATTAGAGATGTATTACTATTCCCAGCAATGAAACCAATAAAACACGAAATCAATCTTCACGATGATGAAGAATAATATATTAATTTAATAATTTTAAGGAGAACAAAACAATGAGTTTTTTATCAAATGCAAATTTAGAACAAGCAGATAACGAAGTATTTTCAATAGTAGAAAAAGAGTTAAAAAGACAAACTAATCATTTAGAGATGATTGCAAGTGAAAACTTTACAAGTCCAGCAGTAATGGAAGCAATGGGTTCAGTTTTTACAAACAAATATGCTGAGGGTTATCCTTATAAAAGATATTATGGTGGTTGTGAATTTGCTGACCAAGTTGAGCAATTAGCAATTGATAGAGCTTGTAAAATCTTTGGTTGCTCTTATGCAAATGTACAACCACATTCAGGTTCTCAAGCAAATGGTGCTGTTTATGCTGCATTATTACAAGCTGGTGATAGAATTTTAGGTATGGATTTATCTCATGGTGGACACTTAACTCATGGTTCAAAACCATCATTCTCTGGTAAAAATTACCAAGCGTTTTATTATGGTGTAGAATTAGATGGAAGAATTAACTATGAAAGAGTTATGGATATTGCAAAAATTACTCAACCAAAAATCATAGTTTGTGGAGCATCTGCATACGCAAGAGAAATTGATTTCAAAAAATTTAGAGAAATAGCTGATGCTGTTGGAGCAATTTTATTTGCTGACATCGCTCACATTGCAGGACTTGTTGCTGCTGGTGAACATATGAGTCCATTCCCTTATGCTGACGTTGTAACGACTACTACTCATAAGACTTTAAGAGGTCCAAGAGGTGGGATGATTATGACAAATGATGAGGAGATTGCTAAAAAAATTAATTCAGCAATTTTCCCAGGTCTTCAAGGTGGACCACTTGTTCATGTAATAGCTGCAAAAGCAGTTGCATTCAAAGAAATCTTAGCTCCTGAGTGGAAAGAATATGCAAAACAAGTAAAAGCTAATGCAAAAGTATTAGGAGAAGTTCTAATGAAAAGAGGATACGATTTAGTATCAGGTGGAACAGATAATCACCTAATCTTAGTATCTTTTTTAAATAAACCTTTCTCAGGAAAAGATGCAGATGCAGCTTTAGGAAATGCAGGAATTACAGTAAATAAAAATACAGTTCCAGGTGAAACAAGATCTCCATTTGTAACTTCAGGTATTAGAATTGGAAGTCCAGCTCTAACTGCTAGAGGAATGAAAGAAAAAGAATTTGAATTAATTGCAAATAAAATTTGTGATGTTTTAGATAACATTGAAGATACTGAACTTCATGCAAAAATCAATAAAGAATTAGAAGAGCTAGCAGGAAATTTTGTTGTATATAATAAATCAACTTACTAGGATTTCTATTTAAATAAGGATAAGTTATGCAAATAAAAGGTGATGAGTTTATTAAAAAAGTTCAAATTCAACAAGAAAGAGAAGAACTTGAACGAAAGTTAAATGAACTTGAAGAAGTAGAAATGTCAATTAACAATGACTCTGTTATTTTTGAGAGAAACACTAATGTTGATCAAAATGAACATGAGCTTGATAATATTATGCTAGGGACATCTAATACAAATGAGGATAATAAGAAAAAATACCTAATTTTAGGTATTGTCCTCGTTGTTTTATTTTTATTAACTATAATTATTATTCGCCTTTTAACAAGTGATACTCCAAAGGAAGATCAATTTACATCTAATAGTGCAAATTCGACTGAAATGAAAAAACTATCAGAGAGTGATAATATTGAAGAAAACTTCCAAAAAATCATTAACGAAAGAGTAAAAAAAGATGCTAATGAACCAATGGTTCCTGAAGTTCAAGGAAATACATCAACAACACAAAATAAAAATGTTGAAGATAATAGTAATTCACAAGCTTTTGAAAATTTACAAAAAGAGGCTGAAAATTATAATCCAAATAAATCAGGAATTTCTGATGAAGCAATCGATCAAACTATAAAAAAAGTTGAAAAAAGTAAATCAGTAAATAAAGAAAAACCTGTAGTAAAACAAAAAGAGGAAGCTCTTCCTAAAGAAGAAAATGTAGTTAAAAAAGTAGAAACTAAAAAATCTTCTATTAAAGATTTAGTAGAAACACCTTCATCTTCTACTGAAGAAACATCTTCTTCAAGTAATGTTTCAAGTGGTTATTTTATTCAAATTGGTGCATTTACTAAAAAACCGACTGATGGTTATGTAAGTACAATTAGAAATGCAAAATTAAAATATAAAATATATCAAGATACAGTAAATGGTGTAGCTTATAACAAAGTTCTAATTGGGCCATATTCTTCAAAAGCAGCAGCTAGTGAAAATGTTGAAGATGTTAAACAAAAACTAAATGTTACAAGTGCATTTGTAGTTAAATTTTAAAAAAGTAGATATTAATGAATTTTTATAGTAAAGAGCTATTTTTAGACCAATTCACACCTGTTTCAATATATGAAAAAATAAAAAAATTATATAAAGATGAAATAACATTTTTATTTGAAAGTACTATTAATTCAAGTACTGGAAATTATTCTTACATCATTATTGGTGACAGAGAAAGAGTTTGGTATGAAAATGGAACTTGTTTTTATAAAAATGAAAAACAAGAAGTTTCAACTGTTGAATCAAATCCATTAACTTTTTTAAAAAGATACTATAAAAATTTTGACAAAGAGTTTTATAAAAATAAATCTTTAGAGTTAGGTGTTGGGCTAATTGATGGATTTATTGGAAATGTTGGATACGACATTGGAAAAGAATTCGAACCAAAACTAAAAGAGTCTATGAACTCTTTGGTTGATCAATTAAATATTCCTGATTTAGATTTAATAAGACCAAAAATAATTCTTGGATTTTCTCACAAAACTTCAAAACTTGTAATTATTACTTCAATGGATGAAAAGCAAAAAGATTTAGAAATCATTGAAAAAGAACTTTTAAAAAGTTATGAATACACTCCTTTAAAAAAAGCAACTTTACTTGATGAAGGAAAATTCAACTTTTCAAAAGAAGAGTTTTTTGAAATGGTTGCAAAATCAAAAGAGATGATAAAATCAGGAGATGTTTTTCAGATTTTAATGTCAAACAGATTTACTCAAAAAGCTATTGTTGATCATCTTAGTTTTTATAGAGCATTAAGAAGTAAAAATCCAAGCCCATATCTTTTTCTTTTAGAATTTGAGAAATTCACAATTGCAGGAAGTTCTCCTGAAGTTATGATTAGACTTGTTGATGGACATTTACTTTTAAGACCAATCGCGGGAACACGAAAAAGAGGTAAAACTTTAGAAAAAGACATTGAAATGGAAAATGAACTAATCAACGATACAAAAGAGAGAGCTGAACATCTAATGCTTGTTGATTTAGGAAGAAATGATGTTGGTCGTGTTGCAAAGCCAGGAACTGTAAAAGTAACTGATTTAATGAGAATAGAAAGATACTCTCATGTTATGCATATTGTTTCAGATGTAGAAGCAGTAATTGATGATAAATACGATATGTTTGATTTGTTTGCAGCAACATTTACAGCAGGGACAATGACAGGAGCTCCAAAAATTAGAGCTATGGAATTAATCGCACAATTTGAGGGAATAAAAAGAAACTTCTATTCAGGAAGTATCGCTTATTTTGGTTTTGATGGAAATATGGATAGTGCAATTACTATTAGAACTACAATGCTTACAGCTGATACTATCATTTTCCAAGCTGGAGCTGGAGTTGTAGCAGACTCAAAACCAGAGGATGAATATCTTGAAGTTACAAATAAACTTGCTGCTAATATTGCAACATTAAAAGACTTATCATAATCTAAAATCCTACAAAGACTTCTTTATTTAATATTGGCTATTATTTCGTACTAAAAAGCCAATATTAAAGGATACAAATTGCTACTTGGTGTAAATATAGATCACATTGCAGTATTAAGAGAAGCTAGAAAAATTAACGACCCAAATCCCCTTGATGCACTTGGTATTTGCAAACTAAGTGGAGCTGATCAAATCACAATTCATTTAAGAGAAGATAGACGACACATTCATGACAATGATGCAATTGCTATAATTCAGCAATCATCACTTCCAGTTAATTTAGAGTGCTCAATAAATAGTGACATTATTGATATTGTTTGTAAATTAAAACCAACTCGAGCTACTTTAGTTCCTGAAAATAGAAATGAAGTTACAACTGAGGGTGGACTTGATGTAAAAGGAAACTTTGAAAAACTTCAAAAAGTAATTGATAAACTTCATGCAAATGAAATTGAAGTATCACTTTTTATTGACCCAAATGAAGAAATTATCGAACTTTCAAAAGAACTTGAAGTTGAATGGATTGAACTTCATACTGGAACTTTTGCAAATATTTATGCAATGTTAAATACAAATTTATCTCAAACTCATCATACAATCAAAGAATTAGAATTAAGTAAAAACGAATTAAAAACTAAATTAAACAAATCTATCAAAGAGATAGAAAATTCATCAAAATTAGCAAAAAAACTTGGTTTAAAAGTTGCAGCAGGGCATGGATTAAACTATCAAAATGTAAAACTAATTTCACAAATTCCTGAAGTTGAAGAGTTAAATATTGGACAAAGTATTATTGCTCGTTCTGTTTTTACAGGTTTAAGCCAAGCAATTATTGATATGAAAGAGTTAATTAAAAATGACTAATATTAAACCAAAAATTGCAATAAGTATCGGAGATTTAAATGGAATTGGAGTTGAAATAGCTCTAAAATGCCATGAAAAAATATCAAAAATTTGCCAACCAATTTATTGTATAAACGATATTATGCTAAAAAAAGCAAGTGATAAATTAAAAATAGAGATACCAAATAATTTTGAAATATTTGAAACAAAAGGTGACTTTGAAATAAAAGCTGGAACAGTTTCAAAAAAAGCTGGAAAATATTCTTATGATTCTTTTATGGATGCTATAAATTTAGCAGATAAAAAAAGAGTGGATGCAATTTGTACACTTCCAATTAACAAAGAATCTTGGAGTAAAGCAGATATAAAATACAAAGGACATACAGAAGTTTTAAGGGATTATTTTGGTAAAAATGCCATTATGATGCTTGGTTGTAAAAAGATGTTTGTGGGGCTTTTCACAGAACATATTCCTTTAAAAAAAGTTGCAAAAAAAGTAAATGAAGAGGATTTAACTAAATTTTTAATTGATTTTTACAAAAATGTAAAAAATGATAATATCGGTGTTTTAGGTCTAAATCCACACGCAAGTGATAATGGAGTTTTAGGTGATGAAGAAGTAGAAATTTTCAAAGCTATAAAAAAAGCAAATAAACATTTAGAAAAGAATATTTTTAAAGGTCCATTAGTTCCAGATACTGCATTTTCTCCACTTTCAAGAAAAAATTATAAATATTTTGTTGCAATGTACCATGACCAAGGATTAGCTCCACTTAAAGCTTTATATTTTGAACAAAGCATAAATGTGAGTCTAAATCTTCCAATAATTAGAACTTCAGTTGACCATGGAACTGCTTTTAATATTGCATATAAAAATGAAAAAATAAATACAAAAAGTTATGTAAATGCAATTAAAGAAGCAATTATTTTAATACAAAATAAAAAATGAGAACCCTAGAAGCTTGTTATGAAATTAACTTTTCAAAAGTTAATTTCCAAGAGCGAAAAATCAAAATTACAGAACCGAAAACAATAATAAGTGGTGCTTTTAAAACTGGAAAAAGTTATCTTATTTATGACTTTTTATCAACTTTTAAACCAAAAGAGTACCTTTATATCGATTTTTCTGATTTAAGAAATGATATTTCTGAAATTTCTAAAAATCTTGAGAAATTTATAAAAATGAATGAAATTATTGTTTTAGTTCTTGAAAATTTTGATTTCCAATTTGAACTTCCTCCTTGTGAAAATATTATAATTTCAACTTTAAATCCAAAAAAAATCAGAGGATTTGAAAATATTAGAATTAATGCTTTAGATTTTGAAGAGTATTTATTACATGATAACAGACATCAAAATATAACTCAAAGTTTTAATAGTTTTCTAAAATTTGGAAATTTACCTGAACTTATAAATTATGAAGAACATAAAAAAATACATCGTTTACAAGAGATATTTGAACTTCAATGTAAAGATGAAACCCAATATGAAATATTTAAAATTTTAATAGAAAATATTGATGAAAAAAAATCTCTTTTTCAGCTATTTAATAATCTAAAATCTAAAATTAAAATATCTAAAGATAAATTTTATGAAACTTGTAAAATCTATGAAAATAATAATTCAATCTATTTTCTACAAAAATATAATCAAGAAAAATCAGTAAAAAAAATATATTGTTATAATCACTCTTTTTTAAATGCTATTTCACATGTAAAAAAGTTTAAAAATGAGTTTTCTAATATGATTTTTTTGGAATTAATTCATAAATATAAAGAAGTTTATTATTTAGATAATATTGATTTTTATATTAAATCAAAAAATATAGCAATTGTACCTATTCCATTTTTTAATAGATTTCTAATGAATAATGCTCTAAAAAAAATTATAAAAACTGCCCATGAATTTGAAATAAATGAGATAAATATTATTACTATTTCAAACAATGAAAAAATATCAGACCCAAAATTGAAAATTAATATTATTCCATTTTATGAATGGGCGCTAAGCTAAGTATTTGTTAATGATTTTTTAGATAAAATCCAAAAATTATAGAAGGATATGCATATGAACAAAAGAGTACTTGTAAAATTTTCTGGTGAAGCATTGGCTGGTGCTGAAGGTTATGGTATCGATACTCAAATATTAGATTATATTGCTGAAGAAATAAAAAGTTTAGTAGAAAATGATATAGAAGTTGGTATTGTAATTGGTGGTGGAAATATAATTAGAGGGGTAACAGCAGCAGCTGATGGTGTTATTAAAAGAACGAGTGCTGATTATATGGGAATGTTAGGAACTGTAATTAACGGTATTGCTATGCAAGAAGCATTAGAATACAAAGGTTTAAGTGCAAGATTACAAACAGCTATAAAAATGGAGCAAATTGCAGAACCATTTATAGTAAGAAAAGCCATGAGACACTTAGAAAAAGGAAGAGTTGTAATTTTTGGAGCAGGAACTGGAAATCCTTATTTTACAACTGATACGGGAGCTACTTTAAGAGCAACTGAAATTGGAGCTTCAATGTTAATTAAAGCTACTAAAGTTGATGGTGTTTATGATAGAGACCCTATGAAATATCCAGATGCTAAAAAATTAGAAACTTTATCGTATGATAGAGCTTTAGAAGATCATATCAAAGTAATGGATGATACAGCTATTGCACTTGCAAAAGATAATAAACTTCCAATAGTTGTTGCAAATATGAATGAAAAAGGTAACCTACTAAAAATCATCAAAGGTGATTATAGTAGATGTTCAATAGTTAGATAATTAAATACCACAAAAGGAATAACATATGTTAAGATTAGAAGAGAGAATATCAAAAGCTTTAAAACAAGTAGATAATGACAGATATATTTTAGCAATTGCTGTTGGTCAAAGAGCAGATGAATTAAGTAAAGGTGCAAAACCTCTATTAGAATTAAATACTCAAAAAATGAAATATACAGATATCGCAATTGATGAAATTGCAAGTGGTTTACTAAAAATCGAAGGATTTGTAGACAAAAAATAGAGATAAGCCTAAAAACTTATCTTTAGGTCTTAATAATATGGATCCATTTATCAAAGAAATTCAACAAATAAATAGTGTTGAAGATGCAATTAAAAAACTTAATACTCAAACTGAATTAACTCCCAAACTAACTGAAATAATTAATTTTATTATAAAAGCCCATGAAGGACAATATAGAAAAAGTGGCGAACCTTATTGTGTTCATCCTATTTTAGTTGCCTCTATAACTGCCCATTTTTCAAAAGATGAAGCAATTATTGCAACAGCTTTACTTCATGATGTAGTAGAAGATACAGAATACTCTTTAGATTATATAAAACAAAAATGGGGTAATGATATTGCCCATATGGTTGATGGTCTAACAAAAATTGTTGAAATCAGAGAACATGAATTTATAGCTTCAAGTGATGCAAGTGACTCAAAAATCATATCTTCTGCACTTACTTTTAGAAAAATGTTAATTGCTTCTATTGATGATGTTCGGGTTTTAATTGTAAAACTTTGTGATAGATTACATAATATGCTAACACTTAGTGTTTTACCAGCAAATAAACAAAAAAGAATTGCAGAAGAAACTTTAGTTGTTTATGTTCCAATTGCAAATAGATTAGGAATCTCAACACTAAAAAATGCATTAGAAGATTTAGCATTTTTTTATATTTATCCAAATGAGTATAAAAAAATTGATAATTTCTTAAAAGAGCAACAACATGCGATGCAACTTACTTTTAATACATTTATATCAACAACAAAAAATCTTTTAGAAAAAAACGGTTACGATTTAAATAAAATCAAAATATATAGCCGTATAAAACATCACTACTCTATTTATCTAAAAATGCAAAGAAAAGGAATTTCAATTGATGAAGTTTTAGATTTATTTGCGATTAGAATTTTAGTTGAAGATGATATAGATTGTTATAAGGTTTTAGGTTATATTCATTTAGAGTTTAAGCCTTTAATTTCAAGATTTAAGGATTATGTAGCAACACCTAAAGAGAATGGTTATCAAACTATTCATACAACTGTTTTTTATAATTCAAAAATTTATGAAATCCAAATTAGATCTTTTGAAATGGATAAAGTTGCTGAATTTGGAATTGCTGCGCACTGGAAATATAAAACAGGTGCAAAAAATACTACAAATCTTAATTGGTTAAAATCTTTAGAGTTTTCAAATGAAAATGTAGAAGAGTTTTACCAAGAAACAAAAGACAATTTATATACAGAAGAGATGATAGTTTATTCTCCAAAAGGTGAGATTTTTACTCTTCCTGTTGGTTCAACTGCCTATGATTTTGCTTTTGCAGTTCATACAAATATCGGTAAAAAAGCTATTGGATGTTATATAAATAAGATTAAAAAACCTCTTTTAAGTGAATTAAAAAGTACAGATATTGTCTCTATTGAATTAGGTAATGAAACTATTGTTAGATGTTCTTGGATGGATATGGTAAAAACTTCAAGGGCAAAAAAACAAATTAAACTTCTTTGTGCCCATAGACAAAAAGAAATTGATGAATTATCTGGAAAAAATATTATCAATACTGTATTTTCAAGATATTCAGAAGATATTACAAAACTATATCCAATTGAATCACCCCATAAAATTCCTCAAATTTTAGACTTTTTCAAACATTCAAAACAAATAATTGAGAAAAAAATTGTTTCTTCTAAAGGTTTAATGACAAGATTTAAAATTTTGACTAGTAAAATCAAAGAATCTAAGTTTGATAATGTATTAATATATTCAAATTTCAGTATAAGTTCTGTATCATTTGACCATTGTTGTCATCCAAAATTTGGTGATGATATTGTTGCATTTAAGAATGGAAACGAAGCTGTAATTCATCACAAAATGTGTGATAAAGCCTACGATAAAATTAAAACAAATCAAGAAATGCTTTTTTGTAAGTGGACAAAAGATAAAGTTTACCAATATAAAATGGTAATAAGTATTCCAAATACAAAAGGTGAATTAGCAAAAGTACTAACTTACCTAGCAGAATATGAATTTTATATCTTAGGCGTAGAGTTTGGAAGACAAGCTCACTCTTATATACAATACTGCTATATTGAGTTTGAAATAAACAAATCAAATATAGATGAAGTTAGAAAAATAATAGAGAAGAAAGTAAAAGTTATAGAATTCTACTCAAAAAAAGATGCATATAACAAATAATTTAAAGGGTTAAGATTAATGGAAAAAAGAGTTCAAGAAGCACTAGAAGAGATAAAAAGAGGAACTTCTGAAATTATTGATATTGAAGCAATAGAAAAACTTATAAAAAAATATTTTGAAACAGGTGAAAATTTTTATGTAAAAGCTGGATTTGATCCAACAGCACCTGATTTACATTTAGGACATACAGTTCTTATTCAAAAACTTGCAACTTTCCAAAAATTTGGTGGAATTGTTCAATTTCTAATTGGAGATTTTACAGCAACTATTGGAGATCCAACAGGAAAAAGCGAAACGAGAAAAGTTTTAAGTGAAGAAGATGTTCAAAGAAATGCTGTTTCATATAAAGAACAAGTTTTCAAAATATTAGATGAATCAAAAACACAAGTTATGTTTAACTCAACTTGGTTAAAAGAGTTAGGAACTGGTGGATTAATCTCATTAGCTTCAAATTTAACAGTTGCTAGAATGTTAGAAAGAGATGATTTTTCAAAAAGATATGCTTCAAATACTCCTATTGCTTTAAGTGAATTTACTTATCCATTATTACAAGGTTATGATTCTGTTGCTATGAATACAGATATTGAACTTGGTGGAACAGACCAAAAATTCAATCTTTTAATGGGAAGAACTTTACAAAAAGCTTATAACTGTAAAAAACAACAAGCTGTTCTAATGATGCCTATTTTAGAGGGTCTTGATGGTGTTCAAAAAATGTCAAAATCATTAGGAAACTACATTGGTGTAACTGATGAACCTTTTGATATGTTTGGAAAAATTCTTTCAATTAGTGATGAATTAATGTGGAGATATTTTGAACTTTTATCATCAAAATCTTTAAAAGAGATAGAAGAGATTAAAAAAGGTGTAAAAAATGAAACTTTACATCCTAAAAAAGTAAAAGAATCTCTTGCAATGGAAATTGTTGAAAGATTCCATGGAAATGGTCAAGGTGAAAAGGCAAAAGAAGAGTTTGAAAGAGTATTTGCAAAAAAAGATATTCCAACAGATATGCCTGAATTTACATTTGAAGCTCCAATTTGGATTTGTCAAGCTTTAGTTGATAGTAAACTTGTTGATTCAACTTCACAAGCTAGACGAGATATAAAAGCAAATGCAGTATCAATAAATCAAGAAAAAATAAACGATGATAAATTAAATTTAGAAATTGGCGAGTATATTTTACAAAAAGGTAAAAAAAATTTCGCTAAGATAGTAATAAAATAGAAAGGCTAGTTGTGAAAATAGGAAAATATGAGATAAAGCATCCAATTATTCAAGGTGGAATGGGTGTAGGAATTAGTTGGGATCAATTAGCAGGAAATGTAAGTTTAGAGGGTGGTCTAGGAGTTATATCAGCAGTTGGTACTGGTTATTATAAAAACAAAAGTGAAAATATTCACATTGTTACAAAAAAAGATAAACCAAAAGATGTTGCAAACTTTTATAACAGAGAATCTCTTTTTGAAATAGTTGCAAATGCTAGAAAAATCTGTGGAGATGCACCACTTGCATGTAACATTTTATATGCAATTAATGATTATGGAAGAGTTGTAAGAGATGCTTGTGAAGCTGGTATTAATATTATTATTACTGGTGCTGGGATTCCTACGAATATGCCTGAATTTGCAAAAGATTTTCCAGATGTAGCATTAGTTCCTATCGTTTCAAGTGCAAGAGCGTTAAAACTAATCTGTAAAAAATGGCAAAGATATAATAAACTTCCAGATGCAGTAATCGTAGAAGGTCCATTAAGTGGAGGACATCAAGGTTTTACTTACGAACAATGTTCTCAAGAAGAGTATCAATTAGAAAATATCATTGGTCCAGTTATTGAAGAAGCAAAAACATGGGGAGATATTCCAGTTATTGCAGCAGGTGGAGTTTGGGACAAAAAAGATATTGATAAATTTATGGCAATGGGTTGTGCTGGTGTTCAAATGGCAACTAGATTTATAGGTACTTTTGAATGTGATGCTGATGCTAAATTTAAAAATGTTTTATTAAATTCAAAAGCAGAAGATATTCAACTTATGAAATCACCTGTTGGTCTTCCTGCACGTGGTGTTATGACAAATTTACAATTTTCTATTGAAAATAAAACAGCTCCAAAAGTTCAATGTATATCAAATTGTGTAGCGCCTTGTAATAGAGGGCATGAAGCAAAACTTGTTGGTTATTGTATTGCTGATAGATTAGGTGCCGCTTATCAAGGTGATACTGAAACTGGTTTATTCTTTTCAGGTTCAAATGGATACAGAATTGAAAAAATCATCTCTGTAAAAGAACTAATGGAAAAATTAACTAAAGGAGAATAAAAATTTTTAAAAAATTTTTTATTCTAACCCTTCTATCTTTTAAACTGCTAATTGCAGCAGAATCAATTAGTAGTTTAAATGAACAATACCATAAATCAAAAATGAATTATCTACAAGCTGTTACACAAAAAAATGAACAGCGAAAAATTGCTGAGCTTCAAAATATAATATCTATTGGTGAAAAATTAAAAAAAGATGTTAGACCAGATAAAAAAAAGCTAGAGATTTTATTAGAAAGACAAAATAGTGAAGCAATTAAACAAAATAGCAAACCACTTAATTCAGTTAATATCGATACACAAAACTCTATTCGTTCTATAGAAACAAATGATAATAAAATCATTGTTAAATTTAATAGAAATTATTCAAAAAATGATATTACACAAATTTCAAGAAAAAATGGTTCTAATTACGAATACACCTTTAATATAGTTGGAAAATATAAATACTTACCTACGAGATTAAATATTGATAATATAGATAATATAAGTGTTAATGATAATAAAGATAACATTGGCATTGTAATATCAAATAAAAGTAACCCAAAAATAACTTATACTATCGCTTCAAGGGAGTTAGTTATAAACATAATTAACAATAATGCTACTGTTTCAACTGATAAGAAAAAAAGTGAAGATACAAACAAAGCTGATAAAAATATTCCTTCAGCTCTGCCTCCTTCAATTTCAAATCAAATAACAAATGCTCCAAAAAGTAGAAATAAAACGATAGTTCTTGATGCTGGACATGGGGGAGATGATGTTGGTGCAGTAGGACCAAATAAAAGATATGAAAAAGTTATAAACTTAAATGTAACTAAATATTTAGCTGCTATTCTAAAACAAAGAGGATACAACGTTTACCTAACTAGAAATTCTGATTTTTTCATAAAAGTTATGGATAGAACTGTTTTAGCAAATGAAAAAAATGCTGATTTATTTATGTCTATTCACACTAATGCAGTGCCTCCAGAAAAAGCAAATGAAATTGATGGAATAGAGACATTTTTCTTAAGTCCTGCTAGAAATGAAAGAGCAAAAAGAGTTGCAGCATTAGAAAATAAATCAGATATTAGAGAGATGAGTAGCTCTTCAAAAGATGTATTTTTAGAGTCTTTAAATCGACCAAGAATTACAGCTTCTCACAAATTTGCAATTGATGTTCAAGCTGGTATTTTACAATCTACAAGAAGTAAATATAAAGATATTACAGACTCAGGTGTTAGAGAAGGACCATTTTGGGTACTTGTAGGAGCTCAAATGCCTTCTATTTTAGTGGAATTAGGATATATCTCTCACCCTGTTGAGGGTAAAAGATTATATGATAAAGCATATCAACAATTATTAGCAAATGGAATTGCTAATGGTGTAGATTCTTATTTTTCAAAAAATCCTTAATCTCTTTCATTAAGGTAAGTTGTTTACTTTTTATTCTTGGTAAATTATTTAAAGAGAAAAATTTAACCTTTGAATTTTCCCAAGATAAATAGTTGTTTTTTAGTGTATCTCCATCAAAATACTTATTAAGATTTTCAATATTTTCTGCATTAACTAACCAAATACCAATATCCTTATCTATATTGATTTGCTCAAAATAATCTTCAAATAAAGCAATATCTACATTAATTGAACTCTCTTCTGTAAACTCTCTTTTTGCACATTCAAATGCAGTTTCATTTTTTGTTTTAGTCCCTTTTAAACAACCCCATTTATCTTTGCTTGCTACTGACTTACATAACAATATCTTTATATCTTGACCATTTAGAAGATAAGGGACAACTCCATAAGCTTTTACATGAGATCTCATTTTTTCCCTTTAAGAATTTATTTTTTTGTTATAAAAATAGATTGAAATAACTACCCACAATAACATTGGTATCAAGATAGATACTTCAGGGATTACTACTCCCCCACTTGTAAACTTGTATAACATAAAGAAAACACCCCAAATAACTAGTGTTCCAAAAATAGAAATAGAAGTAAATTTACCCATATTAAAAAATCTACTATTTAAAGATGCATATGCAAAAATTAATAAAATAAGAGGAATAACAAAAAATGGAATAACAATTAAATTATATAAAATACTTCTTATTTTATCCGTATTAATCCCTTGTTCATTTAATAAAATTACTGCTGAAACAGCATCTAATATAGAAAACTCTGATTTAGTATCATACACATTATCAAGAATTTTTGGTTTAAATCCATCTAAAGTATGCAGAAATTTTTCATATCTAATATCTAATTTAGAACTATCTATATTCAAATCTTTTGGTTTTTCGATAATTTTAACATTCAAAACATACCATTTATCATTTTGAAAATATGCTTTTTCACCAATGATTGTTTCAACAATATCTTTTCCAGAAACTTTAAAAATATGAATATCTTCAGCTCTTTTTTCCAATGGTAATAACTTTTTAAAATATACATAATAGTCATTATATTTTAAAAAAATATCACTTTTAGTATTTGTAAAATATTCATTATCTAAAATCTTTCTTTTTTGATCTGAAGAGTAAGCTAAAGGAGTCATTTGCATTACAATAAGTAATGATACTAAAAAAATAGATACACTTATGACAGGTAATATAATTTTTTTATTTGTGGCACCAAGTGCATTAAAAGCAACAAATTCATTGTTTTTTATAAATATAACTAAAGTTATAATCCAAGCAAAAACAATTGATAATGGTAAAGTAATTGTAAGTGTAAAAAATCCCATATATAATACATATAAAATTTGTAAATTTGCAGAATGTGGAATTGACTTGAAATTTTGTAGAAAATCAATACCTACAAAAAATATTTCTAAGGAAATAAGAACAATAGTAAAATTTATTAGATATTTTTTTAAAATATATTTGCTTAATATGCTCATTTTACTTCAATGTGAATTTAGTTTTTACTTGTTCTATATCTTCACTTTTTAGTGCTTTTATAGCGTTTATAGTGTGGCTTATTATATCAGGTAGTTTGTTTAATTCTTCTTTTGAAAAATTATTTAATACATAATTAGCAACATCTGCTTTATCTTGTGGTTTTCCTACACCAATTCTTACACGAATATACTCTTTTCCAATATGTGCATCAATTGATCTTAAACCATTATGTCCACCATGACCACCACCAATTTTGAACTTAACTGTTCCAAATGGTAAATCTATATCATCATGAATTACAATAATATCTTCCATATCTAATTTATAATACTCTTTTATGGCCTGAACTGCCATACCAGAATTATTCATAAATGTAGTTGGTTTTGAATATAAATCGTAAGCTGATTTTTCTAGTGTAGAATGAAAATTTGATTTTTGTATATTTGAAGTTGAAAGATTTTTGGTTATCTCATCGATAACCATAAATCCTACATTATGTCTTGTTAATTGATATTTTTCACCAATATTTCCAAGACCTACAATTAAATGCATTAAATTAAAACTATTTAGCTTTAATTATACCAACAACAGGAACTCTTGGATCTAAGAAACACTCTAAAGTTTCAGGTAAAGTTAAATCTCTAATTAAGATATTATCACCTGTATCTAAGTTTGTTACATCTAAAGTAATGTCATTTGGTAATTGTTCAATTGTACATTTAACAGGTACTCTTTTTGTATGAATCATTAAAAGACCTTTATTTTTAAGACCTTTTGCAATACCTGTTGTTTTAACTGGGATTTTATATGAAGTTTTAACACCCGCTTGTGCTACCATTAAATCAACATGTAATAACTCAGAAGTTAATGGACATTTTTGATATTCTTGAACTACAACTTTTACGATGTTTCCAGAAAGATTTACATCAAATGCTAATGTTTCTTTATTTCTTAAAAATTTGATAAATTCATTTTTTTTGAATGCCGCTGAAATATTCTCTAAACCTTTACCATAGATATTTGCAATTAAATATCCTTCTCTTCTTAAAGTTTTAGTAGCTTGTTTTGTCATACTATCTCTGATGATACCCTCTAACATAACTTTTCCTTTGTTTTAATTTTTATGGCTGGATTATATAAAAAGTTTTCTAAATATTTGTTTAAGTTCTTATTATATTTTATTTAACTTTTATTAATTGATTTTTGGATAATATAATCCCTTAATATAAATACAAAATAAGGTAAAAATCCGATGATATTATTAGATGGAAAAGCATTATCTGAAAAAATCAAAGAAGAAGTTAAAGTTGAAGTAGCTCAACTGGTAGAAGAAAAACAAATTACTCCAGGTTTAGCTGTTATTTTAGTTGGAAATGACGCAGCAAGTGCAACTTACGTTGCTAGTAAAGCAAAATCTTGTAAAAATGCAGGAATTTATTCAGTTGTTCATGAAATGCCTGAAAGTATTACTCAAGAAGAGTTACTTGAAACAATTGCAAGAATGAATGAGAATCCAAAACTTGATGGAATTTTAGTTCAACTTCCACTTCCAAAACATATAGATACAACTGTTGTTCTTGAAGCAATTAACCCTTTAAAAGATGTAGATGGTTTTCATCCTTACAATGTAGGAAGAATGGTTTCAAATCTTGATGCATTTTTACCAGCAACTCCATTTGGTGTTATGAGAATGTTTGAAGAGTATGGAATAGAATTAAGTGGAAAAAATGTAGTTGTAATTGGAAGTAGTGATATTGTTGGAAAACCTATGGCTTCACTTTTAATTAATGCAAAAGCAACTGTAACTGTTTGTAATTCAAGAACTAAAGATTTAAAAGCTCACACACTTGCTGCTGATATTGTTGTTATTGCTGTTGGTGTTCCATTCCTTTTAAAAGGTGATATGGTAAAAGATGGTGCTGTTGTTATTGATGTAGGAATCAACAGACTTGAAACTGGAAAATTAGTTGGAGATGCTGATTTTGAAAGTTTAAAAGATAAATGTTCACATTTAACTCCAGTTCCAGGTGGTGTTGGACCAATGACTATTGGAATGCTTTTAAAAAATACAATTAAAGCTGCAAAATTAAGAGAAAAAAGAGAAACGAAATAGATGTTAAAAAAAGTATATAACTGGTCTTCTTCATGGACTGGAACAATTGTAATTGTTCTTGGAATTATATTTTTTGTTGCACAAGCTTTTGTAATTCCAAGTGGAAGTATGAAAAATACACTTTTAATCGGTGATATGCTTTTTGTAAAAAAATTTGCTTATGGGATTCCAACTCCAAGAATTCCATGGCTTGAGATAAAAGTATTACCTGATTTTAATGGTAATGGTCACTTGATTGAAGGTGAAAGACCTAAACGTGGTGATATTGTAGTTTTTAGATACCCAAAAAATGAAAATATTCATTATGTAAAAAGAGCTGTTGCAACTGGTGGAGATTTAGTTGCACTTAAAGATAAACATCTTTTACTTCATCCAAAAGAAGGAAATGAGTTTGTAAAAGCAAACTATCCAAAAGAAAATATTGTTGAAGTTGGAGATAAACTTTGGGTTGTAAATCCATATAACAAAGAACATCCTGGAATTCACAATGATGAAAATGTTGTAGATAATGGTTTAAACCCTAAAGAATTATTTAACATGATGCCTATTATTGTTCCAGAAGATGAAACATTTATGATGGGTGATAATAGAGACCACTCAAATGATTCAAGATTTTGGGGAACAGTTCCATATAAAGATATAGTTGGAAAACCTTGGTTTATATATTTCTCTTGGGATGATAATAAAGAAATTAGATGGGATAGAGTTTTAAAAACTGTTGAAACTTTAGAAGAAACAGTTGATTTTGAAAAACTTAAACAAATTGAACATGAAAAAGGAATCTATTAATGAAGTATTTTATTGGTGCAGACCATGCTGGAATTGATATAAAAGATTATGTTAAAGAACTTTTTGAAGAAAGAGGACATGAAGTAGTTGACTTAGGACCTTTTAGTAAAGATAGAGTTGATTATCCTGATTATGCTGCAAAAGTTTGTAAAAAAGTATTAGAAGAGCAAGGAACTATGGGAATATTAATTTGTGGTTCAGGACTTGGAATGAGTATGGCTGCAAATAAATTTGATGGAATTAGAGCAGCACTTTGTCACAATGAATATAGTGCAAGAATGGCTAGAAAACACAACGATGCAAATGTTATTTGTTTAGGGGAAAGAGTTTCTGGTTATGGAATGATTGATGCTATAATCAAAGCTTGGGACAAAGCAGAATTTGAGGGTGGAAGACACGCAGGACGAGTTGAAAAAGTTAATGCTTTAGGAAAAATCGGAAGTTGTAGAGGTTAATTTTGAGTGATTGGCAAGTATATTTAATGATGTTTGTAATTGTAAGTTTAATGTTACTTGGTAAAAAAATGATGTTTTTTGATGATACAAAAAAAGATAAATAGGAACTAAATTGATAAATCCAAGACTTATAGATTATATTTTTTCATCAGCTTCAATTCAAAGATGGAATGATTATCCAAGAATGGTTGAACTAGTTGAACTTGATAAACAAGCTCATAAATTTATAATTGCCTATTTTATAGCAAAACTTGAAAATGATATAAACTACACTCATCTAATAGAAGCTGGGATTTTCGAGTTTTTAAGACGAGTGGTTGTAACTGATATTCGACCAGATGTTTTCAGAAAAGCTTTACAAAAAAAATCTAAAGAGATAAATGCTTGGGTTATTTCAAAACTAACTCCATCTATAAAAGATATAAATGATGGAAATTTTTTACAAAAATTTGAAGAGTATTTATCTAACCCTGAGATGTACAAAAAAGAGCGATTTATCCTAAAAGCTGCTTCATATTTAGCAACAAAATGGGAATTTTCTATTGTATATCAAACAAGTCAATTTTTAAATGACATTGAAGATGTTAAAAAAAGTGTTGATGAAGAGATTGAAGATTATTATGAGTTAATTGGTGTTAGAAAAATTGCTCTTAATAAAAAACTTGGAAAAATCATCGATTTAAGTGGAAGGTTAAGATTTCAAAAAAGATGGGCTCAAACTCCAAGAATCCCTGAAACTTCTGTTTTAGGACATATGCTTACAGTTGCAATTTTTGGATATTTTTTCTCACTTGAAGTAAATGCTTGTGACAAAAGATTACAAAATAACTTCTTTACAGCACTTTTCCATGATTTACCTGAAGCTCTAACAAGAGATATTATTACACCTGTAAAATATTGTGTTGATGAATTATCAGATATTATTGCTGAATATGAAATTGAAAAAATTGAAGATGATATTTTGCCAAATATTCCAGAAGTTTTACATGATGAATTTTCTTATATTTTAGGGCTTTATGATGGAATAAAAGAAGAATTCCAAAATAAAATCTATGAAGATAAAATTCAAATTGTGGAAGATGTTTCAAAATATAACTCAAATAAATATAATGCTATTGATGGACTTGCACTTAAACAATGTGATAAATTATCTGCTTTTGTAGAAGCTAGTTTATCAATTTCACATGGTATAAAATCAAAAGAGTTAATAAGTGGTAAAAAAGAGATTTTAAAAGGTTTAAAAGTAGTTCAAGGGGTTGATTTTAAAGCAATTGCTACACAAATTGACTATGAATTTGGAACAACTGGACAAACACAAGTTCGAATGGAATTTGATTAAAATATAGCTTTTAGAAGCTATATTTTAAATTTACGTATCCATATCTTCCTGGATCGTTGAATAATACTCTCTCTGAATTAATCGTTGCATATGTAATATCTTGGTATGTATTTGTTGAATTATATGTTTTGTCGAATACATTATCAAGACCTAAAGTTACACCAATATTTTTGTGTAGTTGATTTGAATATTTTAAATTAAATAGTGCATAACCAGCTAACTCTTGCTCTTTTGCAGAACTATCATAACTATCCCATCTATCAACAGCTACAACTTCTGCTGTATATTTTGATTTATCCATTTCATAATTTAATGCTAAATTACCTTTTAATGGTGGAATTTCTGCTAAATCTTTATCATTTCCTATATATTTATCATCCTTTTCACCTCTTTGGTATGCTACTCCATAATCTAAAGATAAATTATCAGTCATTGCATATAATCCACTAATATCTAAACCATAAATTTTTGCATCAATATTTTCAAATCTTGTTGTAGTTGGCGTAATTGTAGAATTATATATATAATCTTTTAAAACTGAATAGAATAATTTTGGTCTGATATTAAAATCACCAATAGTTTTATCAAATCCTAAATCTGCTTCATAATTTTTTGTTTGCTCTAAATTAGAATCACCAGTACTTGAGTATAATTCTCTAGCATCTGGAACCCTTGAAGATTTTCCAACACCTGCAAAATATTTCATTTTTTCATCTACATTATAGATACCAAAAATATTTGCATTTAAACCAACATATTTTTTGTCATCTTTTGCTACATCTGCTGAATCAACATCTGTATAATCATATCTAGTACCTACTTCTAAATCTAATTTACCAAATGATTTTTCTACTTTTGAGAAAACTGCTTTATTTGTTGTATCAGTAGAAGCTAAAGGAATAGAATTCATATCAACAACACCTGTTGATACATTAGTTCTATACATTTGTCCTCGCCAATTTCTAACACTTGTATCTAAACCAACTGTTACTAAACTATCAGCAACTTCTACACTATTTTTGATTTTACTTCCCCAAATAGAAGTTTTATATCTTGCTGTCATGTAACTTGCTAAACCACTATTTCTAAGTTTTGTACTCATAGGATGGTCAACATCTGAATAATAATAATCTAAATCTAACTGTTTAGAAAAATCTCCTAAATTTCTAGCTGTATATCCAACTGTATAGATATTTGAATCATCATAATCAGCATCCATAGTTCCCGTTGGGTATAAAACATTATCACTTCTATTTGCTGTATAAGATAGTTTTACCTCTTGGTCATCATTGATGTTAAATTGCCCTTTTGTTAAAAGAGTCTCTTTTTCATAAGCTTTTTGATTTGGATTAATATAAGTTGCATTAGTAGGCATCATTGGGTTCATAGGATTTGGAATAGCATTTAAACCTTTTAATATTTGTTGGTCATAAAAATTATTCCCTTTACCATCTTTATATTGATCACTCTCTTCTGTTGAAGTTGAAACTAATAATTTAACTTTATCTGTTCCACCACTTACAGTTGCACTAGCTTTTCTATATCCATAACTTCCAGCATTTAGATTAACTTCACCATGTACATCTTTTGTTGGTTCTTTTGTTTCTACTTTTACAAGTCCACTTAAAGTTCCAAAGTTTTCAACATCATAAGGACCTTCAATTACTTTTACATTTTGAACATTATTTGATAAAACATGAGAAGTTGCTGGATCCATTCTATTTGGACATGCCCCATAGATTTTTGCATCATCAAGTAAAATATTAATATTATCTTTTTTTTGCCCTCTTACAATAATGTCATTAGCAATTCCACTTCTTCGCACCAATGAAACAGATGGAACATTTTTACTTAAAGCTTCAGCTAAATCGGCACTTTTTAATTGCTCATCACTTACATTTTTTACAATTTCAGAGTTTGCAGTTTCAACTACACTAATTGTATCTAATGTTGTAACTTCACTTGCATTTAATAAAATTGCAGTTGTTACAAGTGATAAAGAAAGGATTTTTTTCATTATGTTTTCCTGTGTAATAATTTTGTTTTATTATTACAAACAGGTGTTAATTATCTGTTAATTATTAAAAATACTTACTGATATCCTCTTTAGACTCCATTTTTTCATTTTCAAGCCTTTTTTCATCCCAAAATAAGACTTCTGCCATTCTTTCACAAACAACATCAACACAATCAAGTGATAATTTCTTATTTACAAAACAAAGCCCTACTCTTCTTGCTAAAAAATCTATTGGTTTTTCCACAAACTCTTCTTTTATACAATAATCTATTTCAGCTTTTAAATATGGCAAATTAGAATTTATTAACTCAAAATTATCTATTTCATTTGCTAAATGTAGAACTTTCAAACAAGAGTTCCCATATAAAGTTTTTAATGACTCTTTTGTTTTTTTAGAGATTGGATAAAAATTCATTAATTTATCAAGTTCTTTAATATCGCCACTATTTCCCTCTAGTTTATATTTTTTCGTTTGGCACTTTTTTTGTTTTTCTAAAAACTTATTTTTAATCAAAAAATCTACTAAATCCTCAGCCATTTTTCTATAAGTTGTCCATTTTCCACCAGCTATTGTGATTAAATCATTTTGAGATTTTAAAATAATATGTTCTCGTACCATTTGTTCAGTTGTGTTTTTATTGCTTTTTACAAGTGGTCGAATTCCACTCCATGA
>JAQUIV010000069.1 GCA_028681275.1 Aliarcobacter sp. | reverse complement strand
TTATCAATCATTAAAATCATATATATTATTTCCTTTTTTTTAAGTTTTGTATTATAACAATAATAAAATTTGTTTATCTTAAAAAATTGTCTAATTTAATTTGATAATCATTCTTACTATTAAGATTACTTAAAGAATAAAAATATTAATATACTCCAATAAGAACTTGAAAAAAAATAAGGAATCCATGATGATAAAAAAATTAACGTTGGGAGCTATGGTTTTAGCTTCATCATTATTTGCTTCACAAGAAGTAAATGTATATTCTCAAAGACATTACGACTCGGATAAAATATTACTTAAACAATTCGAAGAAAAAACAGGAATTAAAGTAAATGTTGTAACTGCAAAAGCAGAAGAGCTAGTGTCAAAATTAGCAATTGAGGGTGCAAATACTCCAGCTGATGTATTAATAACTGCTGATATTGGTAATCTTTATGAAGCAAAAGATAGAAAACTTTTACAATCTATTGAATCAAAAACTTTAAATGAAAATATTCCATCTCATTTAAGAGATGATAAAAATGAGTGGTTTGCACTTACAAAAAGAGCTAGAGTTTTTGTATACAATCCAAATAAAGTTGATCCATCTGAATTAAGTGATTATTTAAGTCTTGCAAATCCTAAATTTAAAGGAAAAGTTATTACTAGATCATCAACTGCTGCTTATAATAAATCTTTATTAGCATCAATTATTGCACATAATGGAGAAGAAAAAGCCTTAGAATTTACAAAAGGTTTAGTAAATAACTTTGCTTTTGATCCAAAAGGTGGAGATAGAGATCAAATAAGAGCAGTTGCTGCTGGTGATGCTGATATTGCAATTGTAAACACTTATTATTTAGGTGTAATGTTAAATGGTGAAGATAAAAAAGATGTTGAAATTGCAAAAAGTTTAAAAATATTTTTCCCTGCTCAAAATACAACAGGAACTCATATGAATATTTCAGGAGCTGGTGTTACTCAATATGCTAAAAATAAAGAAAATGCTATTAAATTAATTGAGTTTTTAAGTTCAGTAGATGCTCAAGCTGTTTTTGCTGAAGCAAATCATGAGTATCCAGCAAACCCAAAGGCTAAAATTTCTACAACTGTTTCATCGTGGGGAACATTTAAAGAAGATATAATACCATTAAATGAAGTTGGAAAAAACAGCAAAAAAGCTGTTGAAATAGCAACAAAAGGAAATTGGAAATAAACGCATTTAAATACTACATCGCACCATTTATTGGTGCATGTATAGCATTACCAATACTAGCACTACTTTTTTATTTTATTCTTGAGGGAAGTTTTAATCTTGAATTTCTTTTAGGAGATATTGTAAATAGATATATAAGTGATACTTCTATTTTAGTTTTTGGAACTTTTTTAATGGTTGTTATTTTAGGAACTATTACATCTTATTTAAGTGCAAGATTTGAATATTTTGGTGATAAAGTTTTTGCTTTATTATTTGTACTTCCCCTAGCTTATCCTGCTTATATTTTAGGTTATACCTATGTTGGTTTTTTTGAATATCGAGGAATTTTATCCGATATAGTTGGCAGTACAAGTGCTAGATATGATATTTTAAACATTTATGGTGCAATATTTATCTTTGGAATAGCAATGTTTCCATATGTTTACATCTTAGCAAGAGTTTCTTTTGGTTCTGTTTCTTCAACTGTTAGTGAACTTGTATCTTTACACAAAATACATCCTATAAAAGCCTTTTTCAAAGTATATTTACCATTATCTTATCCTGCAATTTTTGCTGGAAGTATTTTAGCAATCATGGAAACACTTAGTGATTATGGAACTGTTTTATATTTTGGAGTTGAGACTTTTAGTGTTGGAATTTTTAAAAGCTGGTTTGGATATGGAGATTTAGCTCAAGCTATAAATGTGGCAATAATTTTACTTATATTTGTATTCGCTATTTTATGGACTGAAAGTTTAATTAGAAAAAAATATAGATTTATAAGTTCAACACACAGTGGAAAAAAAGCTTCTAAGATAAAATTAACTGGAAAATACAATTTTTTAGCCTTTTTTATCTCTTTTTTAATAGCAACAATTACTCTTTTTATTCCAACAATGGTTTTAATTTATTGGTTTATTTTAGATATTAACACCCTTGATTTCACAATTTTTGGTTATTTATATAATACTTTGAGTTTAAATATCTTCTCTTCATTGGTTATTATATTTTTATCGTTTTTTGTAATTTATATGCTTAGATTTTATCCCTCTAAAATTGGAAATATTACACATAAGTTATCAATTTTAGGATATTCAATTCCTGGTGCTGTTGTTGGTGTTGGATTATTAATAATAAGTAGTTTTGTTGATACAAAACTTGGTCATATGCTTTTTAGTGGAACTTTTTTTATTTTGATTTTTGCTTATGCAACAAGATATTTTGCTTCAAGTATTGGTTCTATTGAAAATGGTTTTAGTAAAATTGATACAAGTATAGATGATGCAACAAAAATATTTGGGAAAAGTGAAGCTAATAATATTTTTAAAGTATATTTACCTTTAATGAAACCATATATTATTAGTGGTTTTTTAATTCTTTATATAGATATAGCAAAAGAGTTACCTGCTACGCTTATTTTAAGACCATTTAATTTTGATACTTTAGCTATTAGAATATACGAATTAGCAAGTAATGAAATGCTTTATAAAGTTGGTTTTCCATCTTTAGTTTTAATTCTAACAACTGCCATTGCAGTTCTGTTACTCAATTCAAGATTTGTGAGAAGAAAAGTATGAAAAAAATAGTAGATATAAAAAATTTAAGAAAAGTATTTTGTAAAGGTAACATCTGTGTTGCAAATGATATTAATTTATTTATAAATGAAGGTGAGATTTTTACAATACTTGGAAAAAGTGGAAGTGGAAAAACAACTTTTTTAAGAATGATAGCAGGTCTTGAAACACCTGATAAAGGTCAAATAATCATTGATGAAAAAGAAGTTTTTTCAAAAGATACAAATCTTCAACCAAAAGATAGAGGAGTTGCCGTTGTTTTTCAAAACTATGCCCTACTTCCTCACTTAAGTATTGCTTCAAATATTACTTTTGGAAGTGATGCTTCACAAGCTGATTTAGAGGAAGTTTTAGAAAAAACAAAATTAAAAGGTCAAGAAAATAAATTTCCACATGAATTAAGTGGAGGTCAGCAACAAAGGGTTGCACTTGCTAGAGCAATCATCACAAAACCAAAAATTTTACTTTTGGATGAACCTCTAAGTAATATTGATACTGAACTCCGAGCTCATTTAAGAGTTGAACTAAAAGAGATGATAAAATCTTTTGGAATAACTGCTTTATTTATAACTCACGATAAAGAAGATGCTTTTTATCTATCAGATAGAATTGCCATTATGCATGGTGGAGATATTTTACAAGTAGGAACTGCAAAAGATATTTATCATCATCCAGCTGATTTATATTGTGCAAATTTTTTAGGGAAAATGACAAAACTCTCTAATAATAGTTACATAAGACCTGAACATATTCATATTTGCCCAGAAGGTGAATATGAAGCAATTATAAAAAGTATTGTTTTTTATGGAAGTTTTTATGAAATAATTATTGAAACACAAAAAGAAGAAGAGTTATTAGTTCATAGTTTTGATGACCATCTTGAAATAAATCAAAAAATCAGATATTCATATGATGGAGAAATCTTAATATTTTAAAATATTATTTTTATATTTTATGTTGTACAATGACGCATGTTTATAAAAAAATTAATTTTAATCTTTATATTACTTGTTACAAGCCTCTTTGCACAGCAAAATCAGAAGCTAACACTCTACTTGGATTGGTTACATCAATTCCAATTTGCGGGATATTATATAGCCAAAGAAAAAGGTTATTATAATAATTTCGGATTGGATGTAGATATTAAAGAATTTAATTCCGATTCAAATATTTTAAAAAATGTTACAGAAAATGAAGCAACTTATGGGATTGGGAAATCTTCTCTTATTATAGATAAATTTAATGGAAATAATCTTGTTTTATTATCAAGTATTTATCAAACTTCTCCAATGGTTCTTATCAGCTTAAAAGATTCTAATATTCAAACTCCTAAAGATTTAAAAAATAAAAATTTAATGATAACAGATGATGCGATAAGTTCAGCAGCCATTAACTCTATGATTATTTCTCAAGGTATAAAATTAGATGATATTAAAATACAAAAACACTCTTTTGATATAAATGATTTAATAAATAAAAAAACAGATGCTATGGCTTGTTTTTTATCAAATGAACCATATAAATTAGAAAAAGAAAATATTAAATTTAATGTATTAAATCCCCATGATTATAATTTTGATTTTTATGAGGGTATTCTTTATACTTCACAAGATGAATTAATAAAAAATCCATCTCGTGTACAAAACTTCAATAAAGCCTCTTTAAAAGGTTGGGAATATGCCTTTAATAATATTGAAGAAACTGCAAAACTTATATACGAAAAATACAATCCTCTAAATAAAAGTTTAGATGCTTTAATTTATGAAGGTAATATATTAAAAAAATTATCAAAAATAGATGAAGGATTATTAGGTGACATCAATCCTAAAAATATAGATGAAATTAAAAGATTTTTTAGTTTTTTAGGATTAAACAAACAAAATACAATGTTTGATACAAACTCTATAATTTTAGACAAAATGAATATTTTATTAAATGATAATGAAATTAAATATTTGGAAGATAATAATTTTACTCTTTTAGTAAAAGATAATAATGTTCCTTTTTCATTTAAATTAACAAATCAATTAACTGGTATAGAGATAGATTTTTGGGATTTAATATCTGAAAAATTATCAAAACCATTTAATATAGAAGAGACTATTGATAATAAAATGTTTAATATTTTTTCAAATAGTGTTAAAGTTCAATTTGTTTATACTTTTGATAAAAAGAGTAAAGATGGTTATTTATTAAGTGAATCAATAGCTCAAATTCCTATTGTTCTTGTTACAAAAAATGATAAAAATTTTATTACAGATTTATCAACACTAAAAAATGTTCAAATAGGAGTTTTGGAAAATCTTGAAATTATCTCTACTTTACAAAAAGAGTATCCAAATATAAATTTTATTCCTTTAAATTCAATAGAAACTGCACTTACAAAACTAAAGAAAAATGAGATTTTTGCCTTAGTTGATAATATTTATACCATCTCTCATAAAATAAATAAAGAACATCTCAATAGTATAAAAATCAATACTTTATTAAATCATAAATTAAATGCTTATTTGCAAGTTGAAGAGAAAAATAAACTTTTCTTAAATATTTTAAATAGTGCAATTAATCGATTTTCAAAAGAAGATAAAAGCAATATTTTAAATAGTTATCAATTTATTCTTTATCCAAAAGAGATTGATTTTTATTTTATTGCAAAAATACTTATTCCATTTATTTTATTATTGATTATTTTTGTATATTTTAATTTAAAACTCAAAAAAGAGATAAGAAGAAGAGTAGAAGTAGAATTAAAATTATCAGAACTTGCAAACAATGATAGTTTAACAAATATTTTTAATAGAAGAAAAATCGAAGAACTTTGTGAATTAGAGATAGAAAGAACTAAAAGATATAAAAATGACCTTTCAATTATTTTCTTTGATATTAATGATTTCAAAAAAATAAATGACTCTTTAGGACACCATTTAGGGGATGAAGTTTTAGTTAAAATTGCAAATACTATTGAAAGAAATATTAGAACAACAGACTCTATTGGAAGATGGGGCGGAGATGAATTTTTAATTATTCTTCCTCAAACAAATCTATCTTTATGTGAAAAAATAGTTTCTAATTTAGAAGAGCAACTATCAAAAATCACTTTTAGTGAAGATATAAAAGTTACTTGTAGTTTTGGA
This sequence comes from Aliarcobacter sp., assembly GCA_028681275.1. Classification (GTDB taxonomy): domain Bacteria; phylum Campylobacterota; class Campylobacteria; order Campylobacterales; family Arcobacteraceae; genus Aliarcobacter. Next base: position 3,921 of record JAQUIV010000069.1, on the reverse strand, counting down.
GTTACAACTTGTGAAAGTTATGATGACTTAGACTCTCTGCTAAAAAAAGCAGATGAATCTATGTATTTGAAAAAAACTACTCTTAAAAAGAGTAGAATTTAATCGTTATCTTCTACAACTGCACCAGCAGGTTGTAAAATGCTTAGATAATCTTTGAAAGTTTTTTGACCTAAATTATCTGCTTTATAATCGTTTATTAGTTGTCCAACATAAGATACAAGTTCAGTTGCAGAAACTTTTACACCAACTTTTCTTGAAAGCCTACTTTTATTTGTACCTTCTAAATTTCCACCAAGTAAAACTTCGTAACCTTCAACTCTTTGTCCATCAACTCTAATCATTCCTCCAACAAATCCAATATCAGCAATTTGTGGTTGAGAACAACCATTTCCACATCCTGAAATTGCAATTGTAACGTTTTCAGTAAATTCTGGGAATTTTTCTTCAAGTTCAATCAATGCTTTTTTAGCAAACTCTTTAGTTTCAGTAATACCAAATTTACAGAACTCTTTTCCTGTACAAGATTGTAATCTTGCTCTAAAAGGAGTTGGTTTATATGGATAACCTAAAGCTGCAATTTCATCAGCTAGATTTTGAACTACCTCATCTTTTACACCATAAATAACAAAGTTTTGAGTAGCTGTTAATGTCATTCCTCCAGCATTGTATTTATTACAAATATCATACATTGCTTGGAAATCACTTCCTGCAACTCTTCCTGAATTTGTGGCAAATCCAACAAATGAATAACCCTCTTGTTTTGCTTTGTTTATACCAAAGTGATTTCTATTTTCATAAGAAGCTATTTTTGGTTCAACTAAACCTTCTTCTAAAGAGTAACCAATTACTTTTTCAATTTCAGCTACGAATTTTTCAATTCCCCAGTCATTTAATAGATGTCTAACTCTAGCTTTATTTCTATTATCTCTATTTCCATTATCTCTGAAAATTTCAGCACAAGCAACTGCTACATCTTGAACTTGTTCAGGTTTTACATATCTATTTGCTCTCGTAGCTATTTGTTTTGATTTAGATAAACCTCCACCAATAGTTAAATCAAATAAAACTTCACCTCTTTCATTTTTAAATGCTGTAAATGCAACATCTTGGATTTCATGAGCTGCACAATGGCATCCACATCCACTAATACCTATTTTATATTTTCTAGGAAAATTACAGAATCTATCTTCATTTTTATCAAAATAAGCATCAACACTTCTTACAAGTTCACTTGCATCAAAGATTTCATTATTATCTATTCCACTAACAGGACAAGTCATAATTGGTCTTGGTCCATCTCCTGATGCCATTCTTGAAGTTAATCCCACTGATTCTAATAATTTAAAAATCTCTGGCATATCTTTAATTTGGATATAGTGAAATTGAACATTTTGTCTAGTTGTAAAGTCTACTAAACCTTGTGCATAATCTAAACCAATTTTTGCCATAACTTTTAATTGCTCTAAATTCATACTAGTATCAATTAATTTAATTCTTTTCATAAAATATTTTTTATCTTCAGTTCCATCTGCGTTTACATGAGGATACATTCCGTACCATTTTAATAATCCAATATATTCATCTTTTAAAGGAATACCCTCATTTGCTTCTTTATATATATCATCAATAACTCTTAATGGGTTTCTTGAAGCTTTTAATTGCTCTAGTGCTGATAACTCTTTTGCCATTTGGTTTCTCCTATTTTTAAAGATAATCATAATATCTTTAAATATCTTTATTTTCAAAATTATATCCTAATTATATAAAAAATAAATAAAATTAATCCTGATTAATTTACTATACTTTAAAAACGCGTTTTTTCATGATATTTTCCTTTAATTTATATAATCACAAATATTAGAAGAATTTATTTTTATCTATAAAACACCTATTTTTAGGGCTTTTTAGATGCAAAAATATTTTTAAGATTTTTTTCAGGATATTTCTTTTTTTTATGGTTTATAATTGCAGGATAGAATAAGAATTAAATCATAAGTATTTAATTTGACTTCCTACAGTCTTATTCTATCTAAAATTTTCAGGAGAAAAAATTGGGTGATTCATTTACAAATGAACCAATTATAAACTTTGTACATTTTCTTGACCTTTTAAAACAATTAATAAGAGTTCCATCAGTAACTGGTGCTGAACACTCTTTTTTATTATATTTAAAAAGAGAGTTAGAAGAAATTGGTATAAAAACACAATATTACGATGGTTTATTAGTTGCACAAGGTAAAAATCCTACAAAAGGAATGTTAAGTGCGCATATTGATAGACATGGAGTAATTTGTACAGGTCCAAATGAATTCCAGTTTGCTGCCTTTCTTGCAAAAAACCGTTCTGACTTAAGGGGAAACTCTTTATCTGAACAAACTTATCAATTGATTGCTAAAAGATATATAAATCAACAAGTTCAAGCTTATGAACCTTGGAGTGGAAGTTATTTAGGAATTGGTCAAATTACTGATGCTTTTATGTGTGAAGAGGTTAATAACTTAGTTTTTAAGATTGATGGATTATCTCATTTACTTCCAGGAACACCAATTGCATTTAGTGATAGGCTCAAAAGAGAAGATGATTTGATTTCAGCACAACTTGATAATGTTATTAGTGCAGCCATTATTATCTATTTATATCAAAATGGATTTCAAGGAACAGCATTTTTTACAGCGCAAGAGGAAGCAGGAAAATCTTGGAGATATGTTTATGAGTGGTTTAGAAAAAATAAAGTAACAACTAATGAATTATTAGTTTTGGACACAAGTCCTTATGATAGTAGAATTGAAGCAGATATTCAACAAGTTGTTTTAAGAAACAGAGATGCAAATGCTAGATTTAAATCACCTGTGTTAAAACAGCTAAAAAACTTTTGTCATAAAAATAGAATTAATTTTTCGTGTAAAGATACTTTTATTCAAGAAAAAAACAAGATAAGAAAAGAAAAAAACTTACCTTTACTTACTCTTGGAAGTACAGAACTTGGTAGAATTGTAATGGAATCTCATGGCTCAATACAAGGAACAACTTTACAAATACCAACAACGGGTTATCACACAGTTGAGGAGACAGCTTCAATAAAGTCTGTTAAAACAATTTTATACATATTAAGCAGTTTATATATAGAAAAAAAAGCTTGATATTAAAAAACTAAAGTCAAAATATATATTAATTAGAGGAATTAAAATTATGGATTTAGCGATTATTTATGAATTAAGAGCAAACAATGTTGAAGAAGAGCACATTGAATTAATCATGGATAGAGTAAAAAATAGATTAACTGAAGAAAATATTGACAAAGAACTTGTAAAATTAGGTTATCAAAAAATATTCACAGTAGATTATGATGAATATGATAACTACGATTTTAATGATGATTACGGTTCTAACCACAAGGGAAATCATGAAGAAATGGACTAACAAAGAATTAGTAAAGTTATATTACACAGAATTATGGAATAAACAAAATAGAGATTACATCGATATTTTATTTGATGACAATATAACTTTTCACGGTTCTTTAGACATATCAGTTGTAGGAAAAGAAAAATTCAAAGAGTATATGGACACTATATTGACAGGTATTCCTAATCTTTTCCATAGTATTTTAACTATGGTTTGCGAGGGAGATACAATTGCTGTTAGAGCTTTATACAATGGTAGACATACTGGAAAATTATTTGATTATGAAGCAAGTAACAACAAAATTGTTTATAGTGGAGCATCTTTTTTTAAATTTAAAGATGGAAAAATTATAGATATTTGGGTGCTTGGTGATTTAACAAATCTAACTAAGCAACTTTCATAAACTATTTTGTTTATGAAAGGCAACAAATGACACAAATTAGCAACAATATTTATTGTGCAGACTTCTTACTTGATTTGGATATAAAAACAAAATTATTACCAAATCCTTATTAT
>JAQUIV010000068.1 GCA_028681275.1 Aliarcobacter sp. | reverse complement strand
ATGATGTAAGAATAGTTATCTATTCTTATATCAAAACTAAAAAGGGGAAGTTTTTAAACTTCCCCTTTTTTTATTATTTTTTTGTAAATAAAACTCTTATTTACAAAGTTTATTAGAAAATAAACTTACATTTATTTAACCGCTTGTAACAATCCTAAATCGAGAAATTAACGCCATTAACACCTCCAAATTGTTTAGATAATGTAATTATAACATCTTTTTAAATTAAAACAAGCTGAAAATATTAGTTTATTATTGCTAGTGTAAAAAAATTATTTTTTGGAAGATATTTTTAGAAAAAATTTATGAAGATTATTTTAATAAAAATTGTTTTTTTTATGTAAATGATAACTTTTGTGTTACAATATAAATAAAAATTAAGAAGTTTTAATTGAAGAAACTAGTTGTTTTAAGCATTTTTGGAGTTATGTATTATCTAGTTGCTATATATGGTATGGTAATTTTTTCATTTCAGCCGTCTAATATTACTCTTTTATGGTTACCTTTTGCACTTGCAGTTGTTTTTGTTCATCATTTTGGAATAAAATCTTTGCCATTTATTTTTATGGGAAGTTTTTTTGCTAATTTTAGTGGAATGAATAATGGTGATTTATCTTTAACTATAATCTATACTTCCATATCAGCAACTGCTGATACAATTGCTCCTTATCTTTCTAGTTTACTTTTAAAAAGATTTGTAGATGATAAGTTTGATTCTATCAAAGGTTTTTTACCTTTTATTTTGTACGGTGTTGTAATTCCTACTTTTGTGAGTAGTGTTATTATCTCTATTAATCTATTTATTGGAAATTATATCTCTTCTGAAAAAATTCTTTCATACATTATATTATTGATGTTTGCTGATGGATTAGGTCTGTTTTTAATATATCCAATTTATAAATATTTCTCAAAATCACCTCTTTCTTTTGATGAAATAAAAACAGTTTTAGTTTTTGCTGTAATCATTTTTCCTACGGTTTATTTATCTTTTCATTACCATTTTTTAGTATTTTTACTTCCTACAATAATTTTATTGTTTGCTTTTAGAATGAGAGGAGATATTGTAGCTTTTACTTTGTTACTTGTAGTTATGGAACTAATTGCTTTATCTGCAAGAAATGAAAATATTTTTTATGATAAAAACAATGAAGAGTCTCTTTTAATGTTAATGTCATTTATAAGTAGTTTAGTAATTGTTGTAATTGGTATTACTCAACATCAAAGGGATTTATTAAAACATCAAATAGGTTCTTTAACAGATGCTTTAACTCAAACTAAAAATCGACTTTCATATAAAGAGATAATTGAAAAACAAATCGATTATTTTAATCAAACACAAATTCCTTTTTCAATACTTCTTTTTGATATTGATGATTTCAAATTGGTTAATGATACTTATAGTCATAGGGTTGGTGATATTGTTTTAGTTGAATTATCATCTTTAATACAAGAAAATATTAGAAATAGTGATTCTTTATTTAGAATGGGTGGAGAAGAGTTTGTTGTATTATTTCCAAATACTTCGTTAAAAATAGCAGTTGAAATTGCAGAAAAATTACGAACATTGGTGGAAAAAAACATTCATACACTTACTGAAAAAGCAATCACAATTAGTATTGGTATTACCCAAATTAGCGAAAATGATACAGAAGATAGTTTATACAGAAGAGTTGATAAACTACTTTATGTTTCAAAAAGAACAGGAAAAAATAAAATTACTTCTGATTTAGAAGAATGAAATAGTTACTGTTGTTCCTATATTTTCAAGGCTTTCTATTTTTATAGAACCCTTGTGAATATCTATAATTTTTTTAACTATTGACATTCCTAGACCCGTTCCACCTGAATTTTTATTTCTGCTTTTATCTGTTCTATAAAATTTTTCAAATATTTTTTCTTGTTCATTTAATGGAATTCCTATTCCAAAATCTTGAATAGAAATATTAAATGTATTACCCTTTTTATAGCTTTTTACGATAATTTGTGAATCTTTATGGCTAAATTGAATAGCATTTTTTAGAATATTTTTTATGGCTATTTTTAAAAGATTTGAATAACCTTTAAACTCTATGGTATCAACTAATTCAAAATTAATTTTGATTTGATGTAAATCTGCAAAGTTTTTAACTTCATTTATTGATTCATCAATAATTTCATCAAAATATAAAAGTTCCATTTTATTTGTGATTAAATCTTTTTCATTTTTTGCTAAAAATAATAAATCATTTATTGTTTGTTCAATTACAATAACTTCTTCTAAAGATGTTTTTAGGCTCTGCTTATATTCATCTATATTCCTATCTTTTCTTAAAGCAATTTCCAGTTCACCTTTGATGATTGTAAGTGGAGTTTTTAGTTCATGTGAAGCATCTGAACTAAATTGAGAGATTCTTTCAAATGAAGATTCAAGTCTAATAAGTAGATTGTTTATTTCTGTTATTAGTTGATTTATTTCATCTTGATTATTTGAATTATTTAATCTAGCAGATAAATCATTTGCACTTATATTTTTTAGTTCAGAAAGAATTTTTTCTATGGGAGCGAATGATTTATATATTATAAAATTACCTCCAATAATTGAAAATATCAGAATAATTGGCACAATAAAACTCAAAATATAAAAAAGATTTTCCAAACTAGCCCACAACATATCTTTTGTTGTAGCAACTTCAACTATGATTTTTTGATTTGTATTAAAATCAATTTTTATTCTACTGATTAAGTAGTTAGCTTGTTCTTCAAAAGTAATAATATTTTCTTTTAAAGTATTCAAATAATTATCATCATGTTCGATATTAGATGGAAAGTTAGGTGTCTCTACAATTTTTTGATGATTTTTATTATCTAAAATTCTAATATATAAAGGCTCAAAATTGTACTCTTTATTTTCATCTAAAACCACATCTTCAACTTTTTCTTTTTCTTTAACATCATCTATAACATCAAGAATTATCACCTTTAATGTTGCTTGGAATTTGTCTACGGTTGATATTTCTAATGCTTTATATAAAGAGTAAGAGAAAATAGTTAGAATTACAAGCTGTATAAAAAAACTATGAAGTAAAAGTTTCTTTTTTATTGATAGTTTAGTTGTCACTTATTTTAAATCCTATTCCTCTTATGGTTTTGATTAATTTATTATCAAAATTTTTATCTATTTTATTTCTTAATCTATAAATATAAACATTTACAATATTACTCATATTTGAGTCTTCAAATGATGATAGGGCAGAATTAATCACTGTTTCACTTAAAACTCTATCTCTATTTTTTATTAGATATTCAAGTAAAGCAAACTCTTTTGCTGTTAAAACTATATTTTCATTTGCTCTAGTGGCTGTTTTATTTAATAAATCAAGCTCTAAATCTGCAATTGAAATTTTTGTTTGAGTGTTATTTTGAGTTCTTAACTGAACTCTAATTCTTGCAAGTAATTCTGCAAAAGAAAAAGGTTTTGCCAAATAATCATTTGCTCCAATATCTAAACCTTTGATTTTATCTTCTATTGAATCTTTGGCTGTTAGCATGATTATTGGAGTTTGAATATTTGAAGCTCTTAAACTTTTGCAAACTTCCATTCCATCTTTTATTGGAAGCATAATATCAAGTAAAATTAAATCATATTCATTTACACTAGCAAGATATAGACCCTCATCACCATTTGTTGAGGAATCAACTGTGTAACACTCTTCTTCTAAACCTTTTTTTAAAAAGTTAATTATCTTTATGTCGTCTTCTATTATTAAAATTTTCATAAATTATTCTACACTTTTTGTTATTAATTTAAGAATAGTTATTTCAGCATTTGCTTTGTATCTTAGATTTATTCCCCAAGTACCTAAGCCTTTGTTTACATAAATAGCTGTGTTTTTTCTATAAAAAAGACCTGCTAAAAAAGGTTGAACAATTCTTACAAAGTAATGAAAAGGATAAATTTGACCACCATGCGTATGTCCACATAAAAATAAATTTGCCTTTGAATCAACTGCAATTTTATAATCTTTTGGTTGGTGAGAGATAAAAATAGAAGCATCATTTAAAAGATAGTTTTTTATTTTTTCCTCTTCTCTTTTTATGCCAAAAAACTTTGAAAATCTATCAGGAAGTCCAGCTAAATGTATGATTTCATTTTTATAGATAAACTCTTTAGTATTATTATCCATAAAAATAAAATTAGAAAGTTCTTTTTTTAAATCTTCCAAACCATAAAATAGATCATGGTTTCCACTTATGTAATAAACAGGAGTTTTTAGTTTATTTAAAATTTGAAGTTTCTCTTTTATGAATTTTACTTTAGTGTCAATTATATCGCCAGTAATTACAGCAAAATCAAAAGTTAGCTTATTGCATAAATCTACAAGTTCTTCAACTAAAGAAAGGGTAGTTTTTTTATTTATATGTAAATCACTTAAATGCAGAATTTTTAAATCATCTAATTTTTTATTAGTAACAAATATTTCTACTGTTTGAAGATTAGTAAGAGTCATTAAAAACTCTTTCTAACTCTTCTTTTGTTGAGATAAATTTCACATCTTTTACAAAACCATTTTCAAGAAAATATAGAGTTATTTTATTTTCTTCTTCAAGGAATTTTTTACTGTTTTCTTGGTAAATAAGTAAAATATCATATTTATATTCTCTCATTTTTGGAATTGTAAAAATATTTACAATAACAGATGGAACACATGAAATATCATTTATAAAAATAGCATGTTTTTTATCTAAAAATTCATTGTTTTTTGAGGATAAAAAATCACTTACTAAATTTGCACTCTTTTTCTCAAAAGTTACTATGATAAAAGATATTTCACTATCAATAGTATGGATTTTATCAAATTGATTCGGTAAAGAGAAACTACTTATTTTATCACCTATTTTTAAAGTAGATGCCTTTGCAAAAATAGAAATTAAGATTAATAAAATAAGTATTTGTTTCATCTATTTAACTTCTAAAACGATGTTATATGAAATATCAATTTGATTTCTAACTGTTAAAAACATCATTGTAGGTGGTTCTAAATTGAAATCTGTTAGATTAAATGAAAAACCTCCATTTAATAAAACTTGATTATTTTGTTGGTTAATAGCAATTTTTGCTTTAATATTTCTTGTAACACCATTTAATGTTAAAGCACCTCTTATTTCATAATCTGTTTCATTTTTTGTGATACTTTTAATATCAAAAGAGATATTTTTATATTGCTCAACCTTTAATAATTTATACATATGTTCATCTCTACTTTTTGTGTCACTGATTAATGTTAATGTTTCAAAGTAGATTTTACCTTTGATTGATTCAATCGAATTTTCCATTGTTAAATCAGCTTTTACATCTTTTGTAGTTGGATTAATTTCACTATCTCCAAAAACTTCTGTATGAGCTTTTATTTCACCTTTTTGTACAACTAAACTACTTGCACTAGCAAATAGAGCTAAACTTAATATTATTAATAATTTAAACATATTTTATTTCCTTATTATTTGGTTTGTATTCACCCAACATTATTTTAAATATTACTACTAATAAAATAATAGGGACAAATAAAATTAAATTTGACAAAGCCACAAAAAGCCCTGCACCTGACGCCATCCAACCAATAAAAATCATATAAAATGTAATAGTTCTAAAATCTTTTTTTGCAATAGTTTGTAGAATTACCACATTGTAATAAGATATTACCACTGGATAAATTATTGATAAAATAAAAGCCTCCCTTAAAAAATAAAATAGATATGAAAGTGCAAATAAACTTATGATTAATAAGCTTTTTTGATTTTTTTCAATTTTGAAAAACAAAGCAGAAAAAACACCAATAACATGGAAAAGTGCAATTTGGAAAGTAAAACCATCTCTCCAAATAGAAATTGTAATATCCCTTGAAAGAGATTCAAATAAAGTTGAATCCAAAAACACCCATAAAACCATCATTAATAATGGAAATTCTTCATTTGAGTTTTGACTTAACTCTTTTGTTGGTAAAAATCTTGAAGCTATTAAAGTGATAGTTGTTAAACTAATCGCAATTATTCCTCTTTCAGAAACTTCATAATTAAACAATATTGTTCCAGTTACATAAGATAAACTTAGAGCTAGTCCTAATTCAAGAAGTGTTGCTTTTTTTATTTCATTTATAATTAAAGGAGCCATGGAACCCACTGCAAGTCCTAAAATAAATAGGGTTGCCATATTGAAGTTTGGATACAAAAAACTCATAATTAACTGAATAGTTAAGAAAATAGAGATTTTATTTCTACTATCTATTTTTATATATGAAACTAATAATGAACCAATAACACCTCCAATTGGAAGCGGAGCTATTAAAAATAGATTTGATGAAAAGTATTCAACAATTCCCGTTTGTGCTATAAGAAGATAATAACAAAGTTCACTCGCAATAAAAAATATTAAAATTAATCTTTGCATAATGTCTCCTTTTCATAAAAATAAACTAAATAAACAAATACAAAACTCAAGTCAAATAAACAAATAGCTAAGGCTTCAAATCCTAGTTTTCCACTTGCATGTAGAGCAAAAAACACCGAACTTGCAAATACTCTAATAATCACTGTTAAGTTCATTAAAACTACTTGGCTTGAGGGATTTTTTAAAGCCATATAATGAATGATTCCTGTCATACTTACAAAAGCAAAAACCACATATTCATAAACTCCACTAAAACTAAATCCAATTAAAGGATAGATAAAACTAGCAAGAAGTATTAAAAATACTCCCCCTAAACCATCACTTAAAATCCCAGCAATGTTATAAAGTTCTACTCTTGAATAAGAAGTTTTCATTTTTATAAAAGCAAAAATAAAAACTAAAGCAAAAAATCCAAAAGCAGTTCTAAAAGTCCATAAAACTTCACTTGAAATATTTAAAAATCCAGCTTGAACAAATCCAGAGATACTTAAAACAGTAAATATTCCTAAAAGTGCAAATAGATAACTATTTAAATAGATAGCTTTTTGAAGTTCTTTTATACTATTTATAAACATAGCAATAACCATGAAAAACACAGATATTCCCATTGCAACATGAGCGTGAGCCACGATTAAATCGTTTCTATGAAATACCCATCTAATTTCAGGAATAAATAAAATATTCCCCTCAACATCAACAAATAAAAAAGCCAATATAGAAATCAATAAAGCTTTTTTCGCATGTGGTTCAATATTGCTATCTTTAAACCATCTATATAAAAGAGGAACATATAAAAGTGTTAAATATTGAGCAACCCACTCTTGATTGTAAGTTAGTGGTTCAAAAAAGATTCTATATAAAACAGTTCCAAAATAAAAAATAGTTGGAATAATCCATAAAATATTCCATCTAGCTTTAAATTCACCATTATTTAATAGTTTGATGATTAGATAATAAATTGGAATTAAAGCTAAACTCATTCCTAAAGTATTATCCCCATGAGGACCTGTAACTGTACTTTCCACTTGACCGATAATAGGATTCATTAAAATTAAAAGTGTTATAGGAGCAATAACTACAACCCTTAAACACACTTTTATCCATAATGGAAGAATCTTATAAAGTCTAACAAATTTATATAAAGCTACGATATAAAAAACACCTGCAAGTGCCAATAAAAAGTTTAATTCATAAGCAAAATCATAAAAAGCTAAACCTCTATTTTTTCCTAAAAGCAAACTTACAACCATAAAAACCAAAAAGATATACCAAAAAATAGTATAAAGATTTAAGTATCTAAGTCCCTCTTTATCAAAACCAACTTCTTTATTTATAAGTAAAAAAGGTAAATATGAAAGCATTAATGGAATAAATCCATAAAGCATCAAAGAAATATGAATAGCCCTCATATTTGCTGGATTTAAAGTTTCAGAATTTAAACTAAAACCTAAAAGATTTATTGAATAAACGATTCCAAAAAATAGTCCAAGTGCAAAAAATGCAATAGATATTTTGAAATTTTTATCTATAAAATTACTAAAATTATTCAATTTGCCCATCCTTTACTTCATAAATTTTATTTGCTAATTCAGCCAAACTTTTATCGTGAGTTGCTACGATAATTGTTGTTCCTTTATTTGCAAAAGTTTTAAATAATTCAAATACATTTAAAGAGTTTTTTGAATCTAAATTTCCAGTTGGTTCATCTGCAAAAATGATTTTTGGATTATTTATCAAAGCTCTAGCAATTGCAACTCTTTGTCTTTGACCTCCTGAAATTTCATTTGGATATTTGTCTATTAAATTTTCAATTCCTAAAAGTTTTAATAAATCAAAAATTTCCTCTTTTGAAGCCTTTTCATTTGCAAGATTTATATTTTCTTTTACACTTAAATAGTTGATTAAATAGTGGAATTGAAAAATAAAACCAATATTGTTTTTTCTAAAATCATCTATATTTTTTATATCTTTATAGTTTGTGTTTTCATAAACAATATCACCACTAGTTGGTTTTAAAAGCGTTGATAAAACAGATAAAAGCGTAGATTTTCCACTTCCACTTTCTCCAATTATTGCTATAAATTCACCATTTTCTATCTCTAAATTTATATTTTCTAAAGCTAAATCTTTATTATAATAGTGAGTTAGATTTGTTACTTTTATCATATTTTATTTCCTTGAATTAACTCAACTGGATCTGTTTTTGCTGCATTTAAAGCTGGAATTATTGAGCCAAAAATAGCCATAGAAATTGAAGTTATAAAAATATAAAAAGCTAATTCATTTGATATTTCACCATTTACATAACCTTGTAAACTTGAAATATTTTTAATAGAAAATAAAACAATATGTGAAATGACAAAAGCACTTATAAAACTAAAAAGTCCTAAAATAAAACTCTCTGTCATAATTGAATAAACAATTTTTGAAGTACTTATTCCTAAAGCTCTTTTGATTCCAAATTCACTTTTTCTTTGATTTATTGTGATACTCATTAAACTTACAATTCCTAATAATCCCATAGAAAAAGCAATAAACGAAATAACATTTGATGAGGTTTTTATGATTTTAAATTGATTATAGTTATCCACAAAATTTTGAGTTGATTTAACATCAATTTGTTCACTTATAATTTTTATATCACTGATAATATTTTCAACATTAGAGTTTAGTTCAGTATTTACCATAATCATAGAAGCTGATTTATTAAAAATCTCTCCAGCATCACTAATAGTTAAAACAACTCCACCATTTTCAAAACCAATTTCACTTTTAAAAATTCCAGAGATTTTAAAAGTTTTATTTGCAATTTGAATTTCATTTTTATTTAATAATTGGTCATAAATAGATTTTCCAACAATTACTTCATTTTTATTTGGATAATTTCCAGCAATTAATTCATAATTTTTAAATCTATTAGAACTTGCTCCATAAACAGCAACTATTGGAAGTTTTTCAACGGGACTTGCTCCAACAATTAAAGCAGTTGATTCAAGTACTCCTTTTATTTTATTTATTTGTTCTATTAAATTTATATCTACATTTGAAAAAAATGTATCAGAAATTTTTGCTTGAGTAATGATAATATCACCGTCACTTTTAAGCATAGAAGAGTACATTGTGATTATTCCATTTGAAATAGAACTAATTAAAAAAATAGAAACAATTGAAAAAATTAGACTTAAATAAATAAGAGTAGTTTTTAGTTTATTCGCCATCAAGGCTTTTAAAGCATGAGAAATCAATAGTTTTCCTTTATTATTTTGAAGAATTTTAGGCTTTGAATATGAACTAGTAATGAATAAAATATTAACTTTTGTTCATAATTGGATAAAATACAAAAAAATTTAGGGAAAATAATGAAAAAAGATTTAATAAAAATTATAAAAAAAGCAGGAGAAATCCTAAAAGAGGGATTTTATACAGATAAAAA